>JBOHUY010000202.1:0-11093 GCA_050735015.1 Candidatus Dormibacterales bacterium
CCCTAGGACGGCTCATCTCCTACGAGAGTGAGGTGACGTCCGTGGGCGAGACCTGGGCGATGATGTTGACGGCGCCGCCCGACCCGTAGTTGTCCACGTCGAAGGCGACCGTCGAGTTGTTGTACTGGTCGAAGTGGGTGGCACCGCCGGCGCCGATGAACCGGATCGCCTTGCCCTGCGCGATGGCGGCGGCGCCGTCTTTGAAGTTGTGTACGACGACGGCGCCCGAGACGCCGTTGGCGATCTTGTTGATGTCGGGCCGGAAGACCGAGGGCGTGGCGCTCTTGGCCTCGACCATGGCCAGCGCCGTCAGGTTGACCGCGTCGTACATGTGCAGGCTCTGCGGGTGGGTGGCGTACTTGTCGATGTTCGCCATCTGGCCCGAGGCCGCCAAGAGGTTGCTCTTGTAGACGTCGTAGGCGGGGCCGCTGAAGTCCGAGTGCAGGCTGTCGGCCACGAAGTATTTGGCGAGTTGGGTCTGGCCGACCGCGGCCACGACCGCGCTGTACCAGGTGGGGTCGATGGTGGCGTTGGTGCCGATGACCGGGATCAGGTTGCCACCGTTCTGCTGCTTCAGCTCGGACAGGAAGATGGCCTCGGCCGGCCCCAGCGCCTCGGTCATGATCACATCAGGCTTGGCGGCCAGGATCTTGGCCACCTCGGTCCGGTACGACTGCGCGTTGAGGTTGAGGGTCTCGTTGATGGCCAGCGTCATGCCGGCCTTGCTGACGGCGTTGATGGAGGGCTGGATGAAGGTCTGCGAGCCGATGTCGTTGCCGAAGGCGAGCGCCACCCTCTGGTAGTGGTACTTGTAATGGGCGATGGCGACCATCGCGTAGGCCTCCAGCAGGTCGGGGGGCGTGAGCCGGTAGAAGTACGGGAAGGGGCTCTGGTCGAACTCCGACTCCCCGTTGGCGCTGAAGACCACGACCTTGTTGCTGTTGATGATGGGGACGACGGCCGAGGCCTCGTCGGAGGTGACCCCCACGACCAAGGCCAGGTTGGAGGTGCTGGCGAACATCTGGCGGGTGGCCGGGATGGCGTCGGCGGGGTCGCCGCGGGTGTCCACCGCCTGGCACTTGAAACGGCGGCCGCCCAGCACGCCCCCGGCGGCGTTGATCTCGGTGGCGGCGGCGTAGCAGCCGGCCAGGTAGCCCGGGCCCAGGATCGCGTCCACCCCCGTGAACGGGGCCAGGTCGGCCACCGCGATGGGCGCCCCCCCGCTCGACGACGTGGGTGTGGTGCCTCCGCACGCGGCCAGGACGGGGACGACGCCGAAAAGAGTGATCGCCAAGGCTCGAAGTCGATGTGTTCCCCTCATAGTCGGATCCCCTTCGCCTCCTTTCTTCAGAATGCGGACGGCTGACGCCGCCCGCTCACGTACCAGCGAGCCAACACGTCCAAGCGGGTTGCACGACCTGACCGACGGCTCCTCTCGATATCACCGGCCCTCCTGATCTAGTCCTGCGCGGACCCGCGGTCACGCGACCACCGCAGGCACCCAACCCCACGTCGCCACCGGCGCCTCCGATTCCGCCACCAGGCGGTTGCGGATCGTGCCCACCCCTTGGATGGTGACCTCGACCTGGTCGCCGGGCTTCATGAAGACGGGCGGCTTGCGCGCGTGGCCGACTCCGGCCGGGGTGCCCGTTGCGATCACGTCCCCGGGTTCGAGGGTGAGGAACGAGGAGATGAACTCTACCGTTCGGGCGACGTCCACGATCATCCGAGATGTCCTGCCGGACTGCATGAGCTCGCCGTTCAGGCGCGTCTCGATGGCGAGGTCGCCGGGATCGACCTCGTCGGTGGTCACCAGCTCGGGACCCATGGGGCAGGTCCGGTCGAAGTTCTTGCCGGCCGTGTACTGGTGCGCGGCGTACTGCCAGTCACGGACGGAGCCCTCGTTGAGGACCAGGAACCCGGCTATCGCGTCCATGGCCCGCTCGCGCGTGATGTAGCGGCCGCCCCGGCCGATCACGACGCCCAGCTCCCCCTCGTAGTCGAGCCGGTCCGAGAGCGCGGGCTTGAGGATGTCGTCGTACGGGCCGGTGATCGAGGTCCCGAACCGGACGAAGACCTCGGGCCAGACGCTGGGCGGATGGCCGGTCTCGTTGGCGTGCTCCACGTAGTTGCGGCCCAGGCACAGTATCTTCCTGGGCTGCGGCACGGGCGGGGCGAAGGCGGCCTCGGCGAAGGTCTCCCCATCCCCTGCGGCGAGGCCTCTCACGCGCTCGAGGACGTCCTCGCCCGCCGAGAGAAGGGTGATCATGTCCGCCAGGGATTCGTCCCCCAGCGCTCTCGCCACGTCGACGTGCCCCATGGCGGCGCGCACGTGCACTCGGGGACCCTCGGCCGTCCGGATCGTTGCCAGTCTCACTTACGCGTCATCTCCTTGGTGTGAACGCCTTCCAGATCTGCGACAGGAGTCCGGCGGCCCCCATCCTGCCCGCCTTCTTCCCCGGCCTCCGCACCACCCGGGGCCACGCCGCCGGCCACGATCCGGGCCCCCCGGGCGAGTGCCGCCGCCGCCACCTGGTGGGTGCGCTGGAGGTGGTCGCGCATGAGCCTGGAGGCGAGGGCCGCGTCATGGTCCCGGCAGGCGTCGAGGATCTCCACGTGCTCCTGGTAGCGGCCCGCGGGCGTGCCCCTGTAAGGAGAGCCGACCAGGCGGTAGCGGTCGCTGTTGTTCCAGAGGAGGTTGACGAAGCGCAGCAGCCAGGTCGCCCCGCACCTCTCGTAGATGCCGAAATGGACCCGGCGGTGGTGAAGCTGGAACGCCGGCCAGTCGTCCCGGCGGTAGCTCTCGCCCAGGCCCTCGACCTCCTCCGCGACCGCCTCCAGGTCGTCGTCCTGCAGGCGCGGGACGGCCAGGCGGACCGCCGTGGGGTCGAGGACCTCGCGCAGCCGGTAGGTGTCGTGGAGGTCTTCGACGGTGGCCGCGCGGACCCGGTAGCCGCGGTGCGGGCTGGCCACCACCAGCCCCTCGGAGGCCAGGGCCCGGAGCGCCTCCCGAATGGGGATCGGGCTCATGTCGAGCATCTGCGCGGCCTCGTCGATGTTGATCCGCGCCCGGGCCGGAAGGAGCCCTTCGACGATGGCTTCCCGGAGGGCGGCCGCGGCTCGGTCCGGCAGGGCCGGATCCCGGGCGACGCGGTCGAGGGCCCCCGTCATTCCTATATGATATCAGCAAGATGACGGCCGGGAAGGCATCGGAAGGGACCGTCGGCGCGCTCCTCCGGGGCGCCGCCAACCGCCCTGCGCTGGCGGTGCCGGAGGGGCCCACCATCACCCACCAAGGCCTCCGCGACCTCGTCGACGAGGCCTCCGAGACCCTCTCCGCCCTCGGAGTCCGGCGCGGGGACCGGGTCGCCATGGTCTATCCAAACGGGCCCGAGGCGATCGTGATGTTCCTGGCCGCAGCCGAGGTGGGCACGGCCTGCCCTCTCAACCCCGCCTACACGGAGGACGAGTTCCGCTTCTACCTCGAGGACACGGGCGCCCGCTTCCTGCTCCTGCCCC
Source organism: Candidatus Dormibacterales bacterium (assembly GCA_050735015.1). Classification (GTDB taxonomy): domain Bacteria; phylum Chloroflexota; class Dormibacteria; order Dormibacterales; family Dormibacteraceae; genus JBOHUX01. The sequence goes on from JBOHUY010000202.1 coordinate 3,520, forward strand.
CGGGCGAGGGCGACGCGGCACGGCGGGCCATGCCCGCAGGCGCGCGCATCGTGGAGGCGGAGATCGACGGCGGGGGCCGCCTCCGGACGCAGGCGGCGGGCGGCGGGGCCCGGGACGGCGAGCACGCGGACCCGGAGGACGTGGCGCTCGTCCTGCACACGAGCGGCACTACGAGCCGGCCCAAGCGGGTCCCCCTCCGGCACCGCAACCTGGTCGCCTCGGTCCGCAACATAACCACCCACTACGGGCTGGGAGAGGAGGACGTCTCGCTCTGCGTCATGCCCCTCTTCCACGTCCACGGCCTGCTCGCGTCGACGCTTTCCACGCTCGCCACCGGCGGCACGGTGGTGGCGCCGCGGAGGTTCAACCCGCTCGGGTTCTGGCCGGTGGCCCGGGAGCACGAGCCGACCTGGTTCAGCGCCTCCCCCACCCCCCACCAGCTCATCGCCATGAGGGCCCAGGGAGAGCGGCCCGCGGGGACCCGGCGCCTGCGGTTCGTCCGCTCGTGCAGCTCCTCGCTGCCGCCGGCGCAGATGGCGGCCATGGAGTCCCTCTTCGGGGTCGCCGTCCTGGAGGCCTACGGCATGACCGAGGCAAGCCACCAGATGGCCTCCAACCCCCTTCCGCCCCTCGAGCGGCGGCCTGGGTCCGTGGGTAGGGGGACAGGCGTCGAGATCGGCATCATGGATGCCGACGGCGGCCTCCGGGCGGCCGGGGAGGCGGGCGAGGTGGTGATCCGGGGACCCAACGTGATCGACGGCTACGAGGCCAACCCCGAGGCGAACGCCGCCTCCTTCACCGGCGGCTGGTTCAGGACCGGCGACCAGGGCGTCCTCGACGGCGCCGGGTACCTGACCCTGGCCGGCCGGATCAAGGAGCTCATCAACCGCGGGGGCGAGAAGATCGCTCCCCGCGAGGTGGACGAGGTCCTGGAGTCCCACCCCGCAGTGGCTGAGGCCGTCGCTTTCGGGGTCGCCCATGCGACGTGGGGCGAGGAGGTGGCCGCGGCCGTGGTCCTGAGCGCCGCCGCCACCGAGAAGGAGATCCTCGCGCACTGCCGCGAGCACCTGGCCGCGTTCAAGGTCCCCAAGCGCCTCTACATCGTCGAGGCCATCCCGAGGACGCCGACAGGGAAGGTCCAGCGGCGGTTCGTGGCCGCGGCGGTGGCGCCCCCGTCGAGCTGAGGCCGCGCGGGCGGGGATCCCGGGAGGTGGAGGTGTCTTGAGGGTCGCCGTCGTGGGGGCGGGCGCGACCGGGGGCTTCATCGGGGCGCGGCTCGAGCGCGCGGGCGCCGACGTGGTCCTGATCGCACGGGGCGCGCACCTGGCCGCCATGCGCTCGCGGGGCCTGAGGGTGCTGGAGGGCCGGAGCGGGTTCTCCGTGCACCCGGACTGCACCGACGACCTGGGCGCGATCGGGCAGGCCGGTCTCGTGATCCTGACCCTCAAAGCGCACAGCCTGCCCCCCATCGCGAGAGAGCTCGCCGCCGCGCTCGCCCCCGGGGCCGTGGTGGTCAGCGCCCAGAACGGCATCCCCTGGTGGTACTTCCAGCGCCACGGGGGTCCGCTGGAGGGGACCCGACTGCGCTCGGTCGACCCCGAGGGGGCGCTGGCCGAGAACATCGACCCCGCACGCCTGCTGGCCAGCGTCGTCTATCCGGCCACGCGTCTGGCCGAGCCGGGCGTGGTCGAGCACGTCGAGGGCACCCGGCTCTCGGTCGGGGAGCTCGACGGGACCCGCAGCGAGAGGGTCGAGCAGGTGTCCGGAATGCTGACCGGGGCCGGGTTCAAGGCCCCCGTGCAGAGGCGGATCCGTCAGGAGCTCTGGCTCAAGCTCCTCGGCAACGCCGCCTTCAACCCCGTGAGCGCGCTGACCGGGGCCACCCTGGCGGAAATCGGAGACGACCCCCTGGCCCTGGCCCTGGTCCGGGCCGTGATGGAGGAGGCGGACGCCGTGGCGCGAGGCCTCAAAGTGGAGATCCCCATCGGCATCGACCGGCGCATCGAGGCCGCGCGGGCCGTGGGGGACCACAAGACCTCCATGCTCCAGGACCTGGAAGCGGGGCGGCCGCTCGAGGTGGAGGCGCTGGTCGGGGCCCTCATCGAGTTGGGGGGCCTGGTCGGGGTCCCTACACCTCACCTCGAGACCCTGCACGCGACCGTCGCGCTGCTGGACCGGACGCGGACCAGGAGAAGGCTCGCGGGGAGGGGCTGACCTGGTGGGTCCGGCTCGGACCGGAGCACCGACGCGTCCATCCCGGCCGGGCATCCAGCTCGACGCTGGCCAGAAGGCTGGGCGCCGGAGATGGCGGGGAGGGGGCGAACGGCTCCAGGGTCGCACGCCCGAGGGGGCTGGACCCGCTCTCAGATCCTGGACGGGAGGGAGCGCGGTCCGGCGCCAGGCCCTGGCGTCGTCGCTCGCGGGCTGGAGGGAAAAGAAACGACCCTGACGAACCGCCTCGCTAAGCCCGCCCCCTGAGCCTTGCGGCTCCTGGGCCGAGCCCCTCGAACGTGTTCCTCAGGGCCGTGCCAAAGGGTAACGCCGGCACCGGCAGCCCTCAAGTACCGAAAAGAGGTTCGCCGCCAGGCAATCGGGGGTCGCCTGGCGGCCGCCGGGCCGGGACGCGCCCTCAGCTCGGGCTCGGGCTCGGAATGCCCAACTCCTGGGCGAGGGTCTGTGACTCGATGAAGACCTGCGGGGGGCTGGAGGTGTCCACGCCGCCGGCACCGGTCAGGTCGCCCGTCCCGACCCCGGTCCCGACCACAGTGCAGGTCACCGTGACGGACTGCCCATGCTGCGCGAGGTCGCTGAGGGGCGCGGCGCACCCGACCCCGCCCCGGGCCCTGAAGGCGGCCACGAACACATCGATGCCGTTGGCCGAGCCGCCGTCGTTCCTGAAGACGCCCACCACCTGGCAGTGGTCCAGGATGACCGGCTTCTTCCCGATCGTGCTCGAGTGGCAGGCGGACCACCCGGCCTGGACGAGCGTCCAGCGCTGGGCGCCCGAGGAGACCTGGAGGGAGGCCAGCGTGATCCAGATCAGGAGCCCGCTGATGACGACCACGCCACCCATGGTGGCCAGTGCCGAACGGCGAGCCAGGACCCCCCGGCCTCCCCACACCATGACGCCGCCCAGCAGGTAGGCGGCCAGCGCGGCGTCGAGGAACACGAATCCCCATGTCAGCTGGGAGAGGATCGCCACAGGGCGTCAGGATAGGCCCGGCCGGGGCGCACGCTTCGGGGGCGGTCTCAGACGGACCTCGTGAGGGCCGCGACGAGGCGCCGGCTGAAGGCCTCGTGGAGCTCTTGGTTGGGCCTTTGACCGCGTGCGCCGATCCAGTCCGGGACGCCCGCGAAGATGACCTGGTGGTTGACCTGGGCGACCACCAGCGGCGGCTCTCCGTGCGTGGAGGAGACCAGCGCCCGCCACACGTACCCGCTCGAGGTGTAGACCCCCCACCCCCGGGACCACCCCTGCTCACTCCCCAGGCGTTCGAACGTGACCCGCCCGCCCTCGGTCATCAGGCGGCCCTCGGGGACCCGGCTGAGCCGGATGGCGGGATCGGTCGTGACCTGGAAGCCGTCGGCGGCGGCGAAGGTTCGCTCGAGCGCCGCGCGGACCCCCGCGTCCGCCTCCTCGACCACCATCGAGACCAGGCTGGGGCCACGATCGTCGATGGCGACCTGGGTCTTGATCTCGTAGATCGACCCCGCCTGCGCGGAGACGTGACGAACGACGTTGGCATGCCGGCGGCAGAGCGGCGCCTGCTCCACGAACGTGATGTGCTCACGGCACCACAGCCCGCAGCGGGAGCCGTGCTGGTCGACGTAGCCGCACCGCCAGACCTCGGTGGCGTGACACCCGCTCCAGGCGCAGGGGGCGTGCTCGGCGGTGGGCAGGACGGGCGCCGCGGCCGCCATCTCCGCGGCCTCTGGAGGCGCGGGCGCGGCCGGTGGATCGGGGGAAAGGCCCGGCCGGTCGACGAGGAACCTGCGAAGACCGCGGTGGAACCGGGACTCGCCGGGTTGCGTGTCGCTCCTGGGCTCACTCATGGCGCTCGGACCTCTTGTGCGGACACCCCGCCCTTCAGACACGGATGACGGCCAGATCGGGGTTTCCTTGTCGTCCGTGCTCCGTCGAATCGGCGTCTGCCAGGGCCCGCCGGCGGGCAGGTCAGCCGGCGGGCGCCGCCGGCCGCGGGCGCGAATGCGGGAGGAGCCTTCGCGCCAGAGCGCCCACGCTCAGCCCTTGGACCAGGATGGTGACGAGGGCGACTCCGAACACCAGCGCCCGCACGTCCCCCATGCGGCCCGTCTCGGGCAAGCTCAGCGCGAGGGCCACGGCCACAGCCCCTCGCAGCCCGCTCCAGACGATGACATGCTGCCAGGCCAGGTTGACCGACCTCCGCAGCGGCCTCAACCCCGCCATCAGACCGTAGACCGAGACCCCCCTCGCCAGGAGCACCGCGCCGGCGGCGCCCGCGATGAGGGCGGCGTGGCCGGCCAGCCACCGCCAGGGCACGTCGAGCCCGATGAGGAGGAAGACGAGCGAGTTGAGCAGGAAGGCCACGTAATCCCAGAGCCCCGAGACCGCCGTCTGGGTGCGCTCGGACATGGCCCGGGACCGGCCGTAGTTGCCGATCACCACGCCCGCGCAGACCACCGTCAGGATGCCCGAGACATGGGCCGCCTCCCCCGCCAGGTAGCCCCCGTAGGCCGCGATGGCGGTCACCGTCATCTCGACAGCGGGGTCGTCCATGTGCCGGAGGGCCAGGGAGAAGACAAAGCCGATGGCGACGCCCAGCGCGACCCCGCCCGCCACCAGCTCCAGGAACTGGAGGACTGCCCCGCCCAGGCCGGTGGAGCCGTCGACGGCGAGGCCCAGGGCGACGGTGAAGACGACGACCCCGGTGCCGTCGTTGAAAAGGCTCTCCGCCTCGACCAGGTTCGCCAGCCGGGCGGGCACTCCGAGGCGCCGGAAGACCGCCACCACGGCCACAGGGTCGGTGGGTGCCACGGCCGCGCCGAAGATGACGGCCGCGGCCAACGGCAGCCCGAGCGCGAAGCGGCCCAGAGCGGCCACCACGGCGGTGGTGAGGAGCACGCCCACCGTGGAGAGCGCGATGACGCCCGCCATGTTCCGCCGCAGGTTGCCCCACTCGAGGTTGAAGGCGGCCTCGAACAGAAGGCCGGGGAGAAAGACGAACAGGATGAGGGAATGGGAGAGGCTGAGGCTCCGCGGCCCGATCACCACCCCCCCCACGGCCCCGATGGCGGCAAGCGCCGTCACGTAGGGGACGGGAAGCCTCTGGACCGCCAGGCTGGCCAGGACGGCGACCACCAGCAGGGCGACGAAGGCGGAGACGTCAGCCTGGACCAAGGCGCTCTCCCCGCGCGGGCGAGGTCGTCGGCGAAGGGGCGGGTCGGCGTGAGGGCGCGCTCATGAGGGCTCGCCGACCAGACTTCCCGGCACGCCCGCCCCTTGAGGCGTGTAGTCAGTCTACGCCAGGGGCCACCACGCCCCGCATTCGGGTACCCCCGCAGGGTGGGCGGCACGCGCGAAGCCGCCTCCCGCTCCCGACGTTGGCGCGCGCGCCGTGGGACGCGCGACTCTCCGCCCGAGCACCCCGCCTGCTCCATGCGTGGACATAAACTTCGCATCGTGGCGAAGCGCGTGAGGCGCCCCCGCCTGCGCGGTGTGGCGCTCAAGCCGGGGGCGGTCCGCACGGCCAGGCTGGAGGCGGGCCTCTCGCTCGCCGAGCTTGGCGCCGGCCACGTCACCCGCTCCGCCATCCATCAGATCGAGACGGGCCGCGTGAAGCCGTCGCGACCCACCCTGAACCTGATCGCGCGCAGGACCGGCAAGCCGGTCGAGTACTTCCTGGTGGCGGTGCCGGGGCCGCGGCCGGCGCACCTCCAGGCCCAGATCGACGAGCTCGAGCGCCTGGTCCTGGCCGAGGACTTCCAGGCCGCCCGCAGCCTCGGGCGGGATGTGGCCGCCGCGGTCGGCTCCGAACGCGATGAGGCCCCGGTCCGCTTCTGGACCGGGCAGGCGGAGTCGAGGGTGTCGCAGTCGCCCGAGGGGCTCCTCAACCTGCGTCGGGCCCGAGAGCTCTACGAGCGGCTGGGCGACGAGCTCATGGTCGTGGAGTGCCTGGACTGGGAGGCCGCCAGCCTCTACTCGGTCGAGAGTGGGGCCGCCCTCCCGATCGCCCGCGAGGCGCTGGCGAGGCTCAGACCGCTGGCCGGCGCGCCCACCCGACTCCGGGTGCGCGTCCTCACCCACCTGGCCGCCATCCACGTCTCGCGCCACGAGTGGGAGCCGGCCGCCGAAGCGTATGGGGAGGCCAGGGCGCTCTCCGCCTCCTTTGCCGACCTCAAACTCACGGCCAGGCTGGACGACTGCCTGGCCCAGGTCCACATCGAGTCGGGGCACCTGGGCCCGGCCCTCTCCTCCGCGACCAGGGCCCTGACCGTGCACCAGGCCATGGGCGACGAGGGCTCCCTCGCGCGGACGGAGAACAACCTCGGTCTCATCTTCCTGCGGCGGGGCGACCTGGCTCGAGCCGAAGAGCGTTTGGAGTCGTCACTGGAAAGGTCGCGCCGGCTCGGGCTCGAACGCGGCCGCGCCCATGTCCTGCTCAGCCTGGCCGAGGTGGCCATGGCGGTGGGAGACCGCTCGCGGGCGGCCGCCCGCACGGAGGAGGCGATAGATCTGGCGGGCGCGATGGGAGAGCCCGCGACGCAGGCCCTCGGGCACCAGCTCCTGGGCCTGCTGGCGGCGGACCGGGAGGACGCCAGAGCCGCCGTCCGCCACTTCGAGGTCGCGCTCGCGCTCCTGGGCGCGCTGGGCGCGCAGCAGCGTCTGCTGGAGTGCCACTACCGGTACGGAGAGGCGCTCCACCGTCTGGGCCGGACCGACCTCGCGGTGGCCCAGATGCGACTCGCCGTGCTCTCGGTGCGTCCGGACCTGGCGGCGGCCTCCTCCCGCCTCACCAGGCCTGAGCGGTCGGCGGCGGGCTGAGGGCCGCTCCGCCGCCCTACTTCCAGAGCCCCCGCCAGAGACCCGCCCGGCCCAGGGCCCGTCCTAGGATCCGGTTCTTGGCCCGGCGCCCGATCCGCTTGGGATTCCCCGAGGCCAGAGCGGAAACGTCGTCGGCGGTGCGCGCGATCCGAAACAGCTGCGAGACGATGCCTCTTCGGGCCATCGGTCACCTCCGCGGCAGATGATACTCCCGCCCCGCGCTCCCGCACGGTGCGGGCCCCGGGGGCCTGAGATGAGATCGAGGCCATCTGGCGGTATCCGGCCAAGTCCACGCCGGGGAGTGGCTCGCAAGCGCCCGCGGGGACGGCGCCGCGGTCGCCGCTGATCGCCGTCGTGGTCGGGGGGCCGCTCACCCCCCGGCCATCCTGAGCCCGGCCGGGGCTCGGACTCGGGCCTTGTCCTATGATGGGCGGGAGTTCCCGCCCCGACGGCTCCGCTCGTCCGGCCGCCCACTCCTCATCCCCGTGACCCACGTGCCCAACCCCCGTCCCACCTTGCGGCCCGCGACGGCGGCCGGCTCCGGGCGCGC
>JBOHUY010000203.1:0-3204 GCA_050735015.1 Candidatus Dormibacterales bacterium
AGGCCCCCGGGAATCGACAAAACCGCCCCCGCCGGCAGGGGCCGGGCCCTCAGGCGGGGAGCCCGGCGGGCGCCGCCTCGTTCAGCCGGTCGATGAGCCGGCGGAGCCGCGCGAAGTGAACGCGGTCGAAGGGGACGCTCAGGCGCGGGAGGTCGGGCACGTCGCCGTCCTCTTTCTCCGCCGCGGAGGCCTCCGTGCGGCGGAGAGGCCCCAGCAGGATGTCGGCGAACTCCTCCTCGAGCGCGGCGAGTGTCTCGTCGCCGACGGCGGAGTTGAGCCGGAGGACCAGGTTCCCGGCCACGTACCGCTGGGAGTGGTAGACGCGGTAGAAGCCCTCGATGTGCGAGACCGCGTCCTCAAGCGAGCTCGTGATGTGGTAGAGGCCGAGATCGTCCTCGGCCACGTAGCCGTGCCCGGCCAGAAGCCCTCGCAGCTGGGCGTCGACCTTCCTCCAGTAGGGGGCGTCACCCGCCTCCAGCATCACGATCGGGTGGGGGTCGCTCTTGCCGGTCTGGCTCAGGGTCAAGAGCTCGAAGAGCTCGTCCAACGTCCCGAAGCCGCCCGGGAAGAGGACGAAGGCGTCCGCCTCCTTCATGAACATCAGCTTGCGGGTGAAGAAGTATTTGAAGTTGATGAGCTTGGGGTCGCCTGCGATGAAGGCGTTGGGCTCGGCCTCGAAGGGGAGCACGATGTTGACCCCGAACGAGCTCTCGTGGCCGGCGCCCTCGTTGGTGGCGCTCATGATCCCGGGGCCGCCCCCCGTGACCACCATCCAGCCCTCCGCCGCGATCCGGCGCCCGAACTCGACCGCGAGGCGGTAGTTGGGGTCGGCGGCAGGGACCCGGGCCGACCCGAAGACGCTCACCTTCTTTCGGTCGCGGTACCTGGAGAAGACCCGGAACGCGTAGCGCATCTCCTTGAGGGATGCGTTGAGGAGCTTGCGGTCGAGCCGGCTGAGGGGCTCCCGTGCGAGGCGGCTGGCGGTGACGAGGACCTCGAAGGCCAGCCGCGCGTCGGGCTCGGGCAGGTCCGAGCCGAGCTCCTCGATGAGCGCCACCAGGCGCTTGTCGACCTCGGCGTCGCCCGTCGAGTACCGGCGCCGGGACCGCGGCGGGGGGGTCGGATGCTGCTGGTCCGTAAAGACCATTTTGCCCGACAGAAGGACCCTGGCCGAGGGCCGATGGGCCCGCCACCGGCCGGCCCCCGCCGGCCGCCTGCCTCAGGGACCCGGGGCCGCCCTCAGGCGGAAGGCGTCAGGCTTCGTCGGCGGAGCGGCGGGTGGCGACCCCGAGCAGAACGCCCCAGAAGGCCAGGACGCCGACGACGTAGAGCGCGATCACGAGTCGAGCGTAGGCTCGCGGCCGGGGCCCGCCCACGTGTCATGGACACGATTTCCATGCGGGGGCGTTCGGGTGGTCACCACAGGTGAGCTGCTCACGCGGGGTGGGTGACGGGCATGGAGGGCGGCTCCACGCCCGGGTGGGGGCGCCCGAGATCGAGCGAGACGTCGCCGTGCACGAGCTCGTCGCCCACCTCCAGGTGAGCGGCGGGCATGCGCAGCGGCACCAGGAGTCCCACGGCCTTGATGACCACGAAGGTGGCCAGCGCGTCGTAGGCGAGCACCACCCCCAGTGCCAGGGCCTGCGCGAGCAGCTGCCGGGGGTTGCCGTAGAAGAGCCCGGTCACGGAGACTGACGCCGTCTTGCCCGTGCCCACGTAGAGGACCATCCGGGGGTCCGCCAGCAGCCCCACCATGAGCCCCCCGATGGCGCCCGGGATGAGGTGGGTGTGCATGACGCCCAGAGTGTCGTCGACGCGGCCCACCGCCTTGATGCGGGGCAGGTACTGCATGGTCAGCCAGGGCACGAGCGCGCCCACCGCACCCACCGCGATGGCGCCGAACCCGCTCACGAACCCGGCGCCCGGGGTGATGGCCACGAGCCCCGCGATCATGCCGTTGATCATCCCGGCCACGTTGCCCTTCCCCGTGAAAAAGACGTCCAGGAGCATCCAGACCAAGAGCGCGGTCCCGGTCGCGAGGTTGGTGTTGAGGACGGCCGCGGCCGAGTTGGCGTTCGCGAAATACGGGTCGCCCCCGTTGAAGCCGTTCCACCCCAGCCAGAGAAGGCCGCCCCCGGCGATGGCCATGAGAAGGTTGCTGGGGTTGTTCTCCCGCCGGTCAGCGAGCAGGCGGGGGCCCACGACGGCGGCCGCGACCAAGCCCGAGATGCCGGCCGCGACATGGATGACATAGCCGCCGCTGTAGTCGACGGCGCCCATCTGGGCCAGCCACCCGCCGCCCCAGATCATGAAGGCGCCGACCGGGTACACGACGGACATCCAGAGGGGCACGAACAGGATCCAGGCCTTGAAGTTCATCCGGCCCAGAAGCGCCCCGCCCAGGATGATGACCGTGATGGCCGCGAAGACGAACTGGAAGTAGACCATGGCCGCGTTCGGGAAGTGGAGCGGGGGCAGGAGCCCGTTGCCGGACAGAAGGGGGATGTTCGCCTGCGCCAGCTCGGTGCTCGCGAAGTCGACCGGCGAGGGGATGCCCAGGAAGCCCGGCCCCACCCCGACCGGCTTCCCGAAGCTCATGTTGTAGGCCCAGAGCGTCCAGACCAGAAGGGTGATGGCGAACGCGTAGAGGACCATGAGGGCCGAGTTGAGGGCCCACTTCCGCTTCATCAGCCCCGCGTAGAGGATGGCCAGCCCGGGGATGCTCTGGAGGCCCACGAAGGTGGCCGCCGTCAGCTGCCACGCGGTGTCCCCGGAGTCGAGCCAGCCGGGCGCCGGAGCGAGGCCGTCGAGAGCGATCACGGCAAATCCCCCAATGTGTGCTGACGCGGGTGGCGAGCTGCGCGCCCGGGCTCACTGAGGCGGCTCGAGGGCCCGCGCGATCGTTGGCGGCCATGCTGGCACGGGGGCGGTGCCGATCTCATCGTGCGGAGGGGACGGAATGCGCCGGCCGGATCCGTTCAGGTGCACCGGTCGGGGCCGCCCCTCACGGGGCCGGCGACCACACCGCGGCGGCCGGGCGACCGCGCCCCTGCCCGGGCGGGGCCCTGGGCCGCGCTACATTGGGGAGACCGGGCGAGCTAGCGGAGGTTCGCGAGCCGCCCGCGGGGTCAGTCCGCGGTGACGGTTATCCCGCCCCACGCCTCCGGGGCCACGTCCTCGCGGGTTTCCGAGAAGGTCCATTGG
>JBOHUY010000204.1:0-2870 GCA_050735015.1 Candidatus Dormibacterales bacterium
GTTCGAGTGCCAGGCGGCCGCGGGCGCGGCCAGCCCGAGGCGGCCGGCGAGGTCCACGACCAGCGCGGCCCCCCGGTCACCGAAGCCCTCGAGCGTCCCCACCGGGCCCCCCAGCTGGAGGGCCAGCCGGCCCCGGCAGGCCTCCAGCCCTCTTCCCGCCTCGAGCACGCCCTCGAGCCAGGTGGCGGCCTTCAGCCCGAAGGTGATGGGGAGCGCCTGCTGAAGGAGCGTGCGACCGGCCATGGGATCGTCGCGGTGGCGTCGGGCCAGCGACGCGCACTCCGAGGCGAGCTCCCCCAGGTCTCGCCGCAGGACGTCGATGGCGTCCCGCGCGACCAGCATCATGGCCGTGTCCATGGCGTCCTGGCTGGTGGCGCCGTGGTGCACGTGGGGGGCGGCCGGGCCGCAGGCCCGCCGCAGGGCCGCCACCAGCGGCACCACCGGGCCGGCGGCGAGCACGGCCTCCCGCCCCAGGGTCTCGAGGTCGAACGCCTCCGGCGAGCAGGCGGCGGAGATGGCGAGTGCCGCCTCCTCGGGGATGAGGCCAAGCCCCCCCTCGGCCAGGGCCAACTCCCCCTCGAACCTCAAGAGCGCGCGCAGCCAGGCCGCGCCCGACACGGCCACCGCCATTCCCCCCGACGTGAGGGCGGGGCCGAAGAGGGGGTCAGAGCTCAAAGAAGACGGTCTCCGCCTCGCCCTGGAGGCGGACGTCGAAGCGCAGGACGGCCCCCTCCCGGCGGGCGATGAGGGTCTCGCGGCGCCCCTCCTCGACCAGGGCCAGGACGGGGTCGCGGGCGTTGGCGGCCTCCTCCGGGAGGTAGATCCTGGTCACGACGTGGCGGAGCAGGCCGCGCGCGAAGACGGCCAGGTTGAGGTGGGGGGAGGCGCCCCCCGGACCACCCCCGGCGGGCCTGGCCACGGTGAAGTGGAAGGCGCCCTCGACGTCCGTCCGGCAGCGGGCGAAGACCTCGCCCTCCCAGAGCTCCAAGAGGGCGTCCGAGACGGGCTCACGGTCCCCGTCCAGGACCTGGCCTTCGATGCGGAGCGCGCCCGGGACGGAGCAGGGGTCGGCGCCGGTGGCCTGGGCAAGCGCGAAGCCGAAGAAGGGACCCAGCGTCTGCGAGGGCGTGGCCGGCCGCCCGCTCACCGCTCGGGCGGGGTGGCGTCCCGTCCCCTCAGCACGATGTCCCAGCGGTAGCCCAGGGCCCAGCCGGGCTCGGTCACCGCGAGGTCGAAGCTGGCCTCGAGAAGGCCCCGCCCTCTGGGGTCGGGGATGGACTGGAGGATGGGGTCGAAGGGGATGAGCGGGTCGCCGGGGAAGTACATCTGCGTGACCAGCCGGCCGCCCAGGTGGGGGCCGAAGACGGAGAAGTGGATGTGCGAGGGCCGCCAAGCGTTGTGGTGGTTGTCCCAGGGATAGGGCCCCGGCTTGACGGTCACGAACCTGTAGCGCCCCTCGGAGTCCGTGAGGCAGCGCCCGGCGCCCGTGAAGTTGGGGTCGAGGGGGGCGGCGTGGCCGTCGACGGGGTCCACGTAGCGGCCGGCGGCGTTCGCCTGCCAGACCTCGACCAGCGTTCCCCGCACGGGGGAGCCGTCCGAGTCCAGCACCCGTCCGGTGACGACGATCCGCTCCCCCAGGGGCTCACCCCCGTGCTGGCGTGTGAGGTCCGCGTCCTCCGGCTTCACCTCGATGCGCCCGAAGGCGGGGCCGGGGGCGCCGTGGAACCACTCGGGGGGCAGGCGGACTGGAGGCCGGGCGGGGGTCCTGCGGACACTGGAGCGGTATGCCGGGTTGAGGTAGGGCGCGTCCATCTCCTCGGGACCTCTCGCTGCCATGGTCATCCCTCCAGTCGGCCGGCCGGCCGCCTCGAAGGATATCCCGGCCGCGCGGGCGCGGGCCTCACGGCGCCAGGGCCAGGGGGCGGACGGCGGAGGCGGTGCCGCCCACGTACTTGAGCGGGACGCACGCGAAGAGGAACTCGGTCACGCCCGCGGCGGCCAGCTCCTCGAGCATGAGGTTCTCGATCATGTGGACCCCGTGGCGGACGAGCAGGACCACGTGGCAGGGCAGGCTCGAGCCCAGAACGGGGTCCACGTAGCCGGGCAGGTCCCAGGCCATGTTGTCGGCCCCCACCGCGAAGACGCCCCGTCCCGCCGCCCACTCGGCCGCCTCCCTGTCCATGCCGGGGGCCTCCAGGTAGAGCGCCGCGTCCGCCCAGCGCGCGCCCCAGCCGAGCCGGACCAGGAGCACGTCCCCGGGGCGAACCTGGGTGCCCTGGCGCGCGGCCGCCCGCTCGAGGTCGGCGACCCCCACCAGCGTGCCCGCCGGCAGGGGCCCGCCGGGCGCGAGGTCCAGGAGCACCCCGCGCCTCAAGATGGGTTCGATCGTCTCCACACCCAGCGACTTGAACCCGGCCTGGGTCTGGACGGCGGCCGTGACGGCCACGCCACCGAACATGGCCATCTCCTCGGCCTGGTGGCAGAAGGCGTCGATGTGGGTGCCCGAGTGCTCGGCACAGTAGGTCATGCCCGACGCACTCGTCCGCCTCTCCAGCCCCGCCTCGTGGCGCCGCCCGAGCGCGAAGTGGTAGCCGGGCCAGTGGGCCGGGAAGGCGGGCATGCCGATCACGCGGGGCTGCTCCAGGTCGTAGACGCGGGCCGCGCTGAGGGCGGCCACCAGGGAGTCGAGACTCTTGGCGGGCTCGGGCATCGAGGGCCTCCTGCGTTTCATCGGCGGGCGGGACGCGAGCCAGCGGCCGCGCCGGGTGCGCCCACCGCCATCTTGAGGCCCACCCCCGCCCAAGCGCATCGAGGACGCCCCTACCTCCCCGGGGAGGGCGCGCTCGACCCCAACACCCCGGTCGCCCAGG
>JBOHUY010000205.1:0-9568 GCA_050735015.1 Candidatus Dormibacterales bacterium
CCTGTAGACTTCATCTCGACTCCTCTGAGTCCCCTCGCGGCCGCTCCTGACCGGGGTATAGCTGCGGGGGTTTCTCGTTTCCGGCTACTTCCAGGGGATCCCCCCCTGGCTGGATTCGGGTCGCCGACGACAAATGATAGGTCGGGGTGGAAGGGCGGAGGCTCCGGCCTGACCGCCTAACTGACCGCCTAACGTGCGGATTCCTGGCCCACCACGGCGCACAGTCTGGACTGACACCCGGACGATTCGAGTTCAAAAGCGACGGTCTGGACGCCCCCGGACGGTCCCTTTCCGAATTTGTAAACAGCAGGTTGGAGGTTCGAGCCCTCTCGCCGGCTTCCGACCCCGGCCTGCGATTCGAGTTCACATCGGTGAGGGTGAGCACGTTTCCCACGGCGTCGTAGACGGGTGCCCCGACTCCGTGCGGCGACCCGCGCCTTGTAACCGAGCAGTAACGCCGGCGGGGTATCTGTCGGGACGTGACGGCCGGTTTGCGATCCCAGGACGTTCGGGTCATTATCCCGTGCCTCGACGAAGAGGCGGCGATCGCACCGCTGGTGCGAGCCGTCCTCGCCACCCTGGATCCCGTGCGCGACCGCGTCATCGTCGTGGACAACGGGTCTTCGGACCGGACGGCCGAGCTCGCGCGATCGGAGGGGGCCGAGGTTGTCCTGGAGCCGGAGCGCGGTTACGGCCGGGCCTGCAGGGCCGGCCTCCTCGCGGCCGGCGCCGGGATCGCGCTATTCATGGACGGCGACGGCGCGGACGACCCGCACGACCTGGGCTCGGTCCTCGAGCCGGTCCGAGCGGGGGCGGCCGATCTCGTAGTCGGGCTGCGACGTGACCTGGACCAGCGCTCGATGACCCTTCAACAGCGCGTCGGGAACCGGCTGGCGACCATGGCCATCAGCGTTGTCTGCGGAACGAGCGTCACCGACCTCGGCCCCATGCGAGCGATCGCGGTCGATCGCCTCCTGGCGCTCCAGCTGTCCGCGAAGACCTATGGGTGGTCGACGGAGATGACCGTCAAGGCCCTGCGCGCGGGTTACCGCTATCGGGAAGTTCCGGTCCGGTACCACCAGCGCGTCGGGGTGTCGAAGGTGAGCGGCACCTGGTCGGGAAGCGTCAGGGCCGGGTTTCGCATCGTCTGGACGGCGGCGCGCTGGTCGCGATGGCGGCCGGCAGCCATGCCTGCGCGGTGAGCCGGCTCTACTTCGCCGCCAAGGCACCGATCGCGGGCCAGGTCAAGACGAGGCTTGGCGCGGCCATCGGCGCGGAGGCCGCCGCGGCCCTCTACGCGGCCTTCCTGGCCGACCTCGCGGCTCGGTTCGAGGAGGCCGAGCCGGCGGTCGGCTGGTACCTCCCCGAAGGCGCGTGGCCGCACCTGCTCCCGATCCTCGGCCCCGGAAACCCGCTTCGCGTGCAGCGCGGCGCGGATTGGGCGGCGCGCCAGTCCAACCTGTTCCGCGACTGTGCGGTGGCCCGCGAAGGCAAGGTCGTGCTCGCTGCCACCGACTCGCCCCAGATCCGGCCGGCGCGGATCGAGGCGGCGTTCACAGCGCTCGATCGTAACGATCTGGTTCTCGGGCCGACCCTGGATGGTGGGTACTACCTGGTCGGGATGGGCGGCTTCCATGACGTCTTCTCGTGCGTCGACATGGGCACGGCTTCGGCCCTCGGGCAGGTGCTTGCGCGGGCCTCCTCCCTGAACCTGTCCGTCGCGCTCCTCGATGCCGAGTTCGATGTCGACACCGCGGCCGACTTGGCGCTGCTGCAGGCCGCGGTCGAGAGCAGGGACGACCTGTGGGCCACGGCCGCCATCCTGGCCGGGCTTCGTTGTCGGGCGACCGTGTGAGACGCCTTCGCGCAGACGGCGGGACCGGTCTGGTCGCATGTGGCGGGCACCGAGGCGCCCGAGCCGATGGGTCCCTGCCCCGCAGGCGTCCTCACGGGGGCGGGGCCGCCCCGGAGGCCGATCACCCGGGCACGTTCGAGCGGGCGCTGGCCGAGTGCCTCCTTGAGCGCGTCCAGGTCCGCGTTGTCTAAGCGCGCGCTGGTGACAGGGGGCGCCGGGCTGATCGGGTCGCACGTCTGCGACCTGCTTTTGGCCCATGGCTGGTCTGTCCGAGTCCTCGACAATCTCGAACCCGAGACGCACGGCCGAGGAGAGCCGGCCTGGCTGAATCCCGCCGCCGAGTTCTGTCGCGGAGACCTGCGCGACCAGAGGTTGCTGGAGCAAGCCGTGACTGGCATCGACACGGTCTTCCACCTCGCCGCCTACGGCGGCTACATGCCCGAGATCGCCAAGTTCGTCGAGGTCAACAGCCTCGGTACCGCGCGCTTGCTCGAGACGATCCGGGATCGCGGCCATCCCGTGCGAAAGGTGGTACTGGCCTCCTCCCAGGCCGTTTACGTCGAGGGCGCGGTGGAGTGTCCCCGGCACGGCGTCCAGTTCCCACCCGGGCGCAGCCAGGAGGCGCTGTCCCGCGGCCGCTTCGACGTGCCCTGTCCTCTCTGCGACGGGCCGGCGCGCTCTGTGCCCACACCGGAGCACGCACCCACGGGCGGGGAGACCGTTTACGCGGCGACCAAGTTCGAGCAGGAGCGGCTGACTCTCACCTGGTCGCGCCAGGTGGGGATCCCCGCCGTGGCCCTCCGCTTCGCATGTACGTATGGGCCGCGCCAGTCCCTGAGCAACCCTTACACGGGGGTGATCGCCGTCTTCTGCACGCGGCTGCTGAATGGCCTTCCGCCCCTCCTATACGAGGACGGCGAACAGACGCGCGACCTCTGCTACGTGGGCGACGTCGCCCGTGCCTGCCTGATCGCGGCTGAGTCCGAGAAGATGGATGGCAAGGCGGTCAACATCGGGACCGGACGGCCGGTCTCGATCCGGCAGCTGGCCGAAACTCTGGCCGATCACCTGGAGATCGACATCCCCCCTGAGCTTGCGGGCGCCTTCCGCCCGGGCGAGATGCGCGCCCTCACTCCCGACACATCGCTGTCGGGATCGGCGGGCTTCACCGCCGAGGTCCGGTTCGACGAGGGCCTCGTCAGCTGCCTGGATTGGGTCCGGTCCCAAGGGGCGGTGGCCGAGCTTTTCACCACCTCGCTCGAACGCCTGAGAGGGAGCCACGTCGTGCATCCGGTGGGCTCGTGATTCTGGCCGAGCTCGACCTGCTCCTGGCCTCGGGGGACATCACCGGGTACACCGTGGAGGAGGACGCGGGGTATCTCGAGGCCGAGGTGCCAACGCTCACGTACCGCATGTACGCAGCTGGAGCCCCGTCGCACCTCAACCTGGGCGAGTTCGCCGCGGCGATGGCGGAGCTTGCGGCGACGATGCGGCTGTCCCGCCTCTGGGGGGTCGTCGCGCGGAGCGGGCGCATTTGCCGATCCAGGCAGCTGTGCCTCACCGCCGAGTTTGCGTCGGAACGGGCCCTGGAGACGGCCTTGGCTGTCGTCTACGGGAGGTTCACGGCGGCGCCGGTCGCCGCTCCGGGGTCGTGGCGCTACCCGGACGTGAGGGTTTCGGGCGGCTCCGCTCCGAACGCCCGGAAGGTCTACGCCCATCGGTGGGAGCTCCGAGGTTCCGAGGTGGTGTCGCTGACGCTGGACGCAGGCCCGCCGGCCGCGGGTGCACGCACATGCCCCGTCCAGGTGTCTCGAGACTGGTTGGAGCTGCTGGCCAGGGATAAGGTGGGGAGGGCCATGGGATGACGCATGCTGTCCCCCGTCCGGCGATGAGAGCCCGTGCCGACGAACTGATCCTGGTGGTCGAAGACGACGCCAAGATCGCCCGTCTCGTGGCCACGTACCTCGAGCGAGCCAGCTATCGCGTCGCGGTCGCCACCGACGGCATGAGTGGCTTGAGGATGATCCGGGAGCTCTCGCCCGCGCTCGTGGTCCTGGATCTGATGCTCCCCGAGCTCGACGGGCGGTCGGTGGCGCAGACCGCCCGGGAGGAGGGGGACGTCTCCATCATCATCCTGACCGCGCTCAGCTCGACGGCGAACCGGATCAGCGGACTGGAGCTTGGCGCCGACGACTACGTGGCCAAGCCCTTCGAGCCTGCTGAGCTCGTCGCGCGCGTCCGCTCGGTGCTGAGGCGGAGCCGTCCCCTGGGATCCACGACCGTGCTTCGCCATGCCGATCTGGTCGTCGACCCCGCCCGCCGTGTGGCTCAGCTGGGAAACCGCACCCTTCCCCTGACGGCCCTCGAGTTCGACCTGCTCCATGCTTTGATCCAGGCCCGCGGCCGGGTGCTCACGAGAGAACACCTCACGAACGTCCTCTTCCGCGCCAGCTCGGACGCATGCATACACGAGCGCAGCATCGACGTCTACGTGCAGCGACTCCGGGGCAAGCTGGGAGACGAGGCGGACCGCCCGCGCTACATATCCACCGTTCGCGGAGTCGGTTACAGGCTGGCGACATGAAGCTCCGCTCGGTTGCGGCCCGGGTCACCCTGTCTGCGCTGCTCGTCTCCATCCTCGCCGTGGGCGTGGTCGCCGCCGGCGTCCTTGTCTTCGGCGCCTCCACCTTCGAGCGCCTCATGGTCGAGCACGGATCCAGCGCGGCTGTCGCCCATGCGATGTTCGACGAGACGGTCACGCGCGCCCTCGTCGTCGCCTCGGCGCTCGCGTTCGCCGGTTCCCTTCTGCTGGGGATCGTGCTGGGCCGGATGATCGAGCGCCCGCTCGACGAGCTCGCCCTGGCCGCGCGCCAGATCGCGGCCGGGAGCTACGAGGCGCGAGTGCGCCGGCCCCGCGCCCCCGAGCTGGCGTCGGTCGCCGAATCCTTCAACCAGATGGCCGAGAGCCTCGCCGACCACGAGAGCCACCGGCGAGACCTCATCCAGAACTTCGCCCACGAGTTGCGGACCCCGCTCACCAACCTGCACGGCTACCTGGCGGCCCTGCGCGACCACGTCCTCGAGCCGGACTCAGAGGTCTTGTCCTCGCTCCAGGGGGAGGTGGCTCGCCTCATGAGGCTCTCCCGGTCGCTGGATGCGCTCGTGGCCGACCGGGAGCTCAAGCCGCATCCGGAGGATATGGATCTCGGAGTGGCCATCAGCACGCTGCTCGAGCTCAACCGGCCCAACTTCGAGCGCGGCGAGATCGGGGTCGAGGTCGACCTGCCGTCGCGCCTATCGGCTCGTGCGGATCCCGACTCACTGAACCAGGTCGTCTCCAACCTACTTCAGAACGCGGCCCGCTACACCCCTCACGGTGGCAGAGTTTGGGTCCGGGCGGAACAGCAGCGGGACTCGGCGCTGCTGATGGTGGACAACACCGGCCCCGGCATTCCGCCAGGGGACCTCGCCCGCGTCTTCGAGCGGTTCCATCGCGTCGAGAAGTCACGTGCCGCCGCACGAGGGGGCATCGGGGTCGGTCTCGCCATCGTCAAGCAGCTGGTGGAGGCCGCCGGGGGTCAGGTGGGCGCCGAGTCCAGCCCGGGGCTCACCCGCTTCTGGGTCCGGCTGCCTGCGTCTGCGCCGCATCGAGGCGAGCTCGGCCCCGTAACCGGTGAGTCACATTCGCCCGCGAGAATCGCGGAATCGGCCAGCGCACACACGGACGCTTCGCCACAGGGACCATAGCCGAGGGGCGCCAAACGCCCGTCACGGAAGTCGACCGGGCCCCGGGGGGAGTCCTCCCAGGAGCACCCGGCGACCTCAAAGCGGATGGCTGAGCCCACCGGCATGATCGGAGTCTTCGGCGGCTCGGGCTTCTACAGCCTGCTGGCGGACGTGCGTCGAAAGCGCGTCGAGACCCCCTATGGCGAGCCGAGCGCGGACATCGCCATCGGACGCGTGGACGGCCTGGAGATCGCCTTCCTGCCCAGGCACGGCCACCAGCACACGATCCCTCCCGCCCGGATCAATTACCGCGCCAACCTCTGGGCCTTCAGGGAGCTTGGCGTCACGCAGATCCTGGCCCCGACCGCCGCCGGATCTCTGCAACCGCACGTGAAGCCGGGCGACTTCGTAGTCTGTGACCAGTTCGTCGACCGAACCTGGGGCCGCGACGACACATTCTTCACCGGACCCCGCGTGGCTCACGTCAGCGTCGCGCACCCGTACTGTCCTCGCCTGCGGGCGATGGCTGTGGAGACGGGGCGGGGTCTGGGCCTGACCATGCACGTGAGCGGCACCGTGGTGGTCGTCAACGGGCCGCGCTTCGCGACGGGCGCAGAATCCCGGTGGTACTCCGGCCAGGGCTGGGAGGTGATCAACATGACCCAGTATCCCGAAGCTGTGCTCGCCCGCGAGCTGGAGATCTGCTACCTGAACCTCTCGCTGATCACCGATTACGACGCCGGGCTGCAGGCCTCCCCTGAGATCCCACCGGTGAGCGTGGCCGAGGTCGAGCGCGTGTTCCATGCCAACAACTCCCGCCTCAAGGAGCTGATCCTGCGCCTGATCCCGCGGCTGGTGGAGCCGCGGGACTGCCGCTGCCCGGGAGCCATGCGGGGCGCCTTCCTGTCGGATGCCGGAGAGACGCTTGCCGGCCACAAGCAAAGCGAGGCGGGTGACCCGGGCCGGACGGTCGGCACCCAAGGATCTGCAGGAGCCTTGAGTTGAGCCCATCCGGGCCAGAGGATAGGCCGGCGTCGCGACCCTCCCAGGCCGCGAAGGACATGGCTACCGCGATGACCGGCGGCGGGCGTTTCCGGGTTTGGGCTTCGGGCGCCGTGGCCGGGGCGTGCGGCGCAGGGCTCGGGGTCGGCATCGTGTTCCTGCTGCGGCTGCTGGTGGGAGCGCAGACACTTCCGGAAGTCACCTCGGACGGTTTCGTCCGCCTACTGCCGGGCCCCATCTTCGGCATGCTCATCGACCGGCTTCAGGAGACCGGGCGCCCGCTGTTCCTCCTGAGCCTGGCTCTGGTCATGATCGTGGCGGGCGCTGCGGTCGGCGCCGCTTCGGCCTGGTGGACCTGGGTCGGGGAGGTGAACGATACGGGCGGAGCCACCCGACGCCGCGGACCGGCATGGGTTCGGGTGGGCCTGCCCACGGTGGCGCTGAGCCTGATCACGATTCCCCTCGTGCCGCTCGGCCACGATCCGCTCACGCCTGGAACCGTGGCTACGGTGGTCGGGGACTGGCTCTTGGTCTGCCTCGCCGTCGACATCACCTTGTCGGTGGTGCTCACCTCGCGGGCCAGACCTGCGCCGGCGGCGGTCGACCCGTCACCACAGCGCCTTTCCCGACGGGTCTTCCTCGTCGATGGCCTCGGCGCAGCTTCCGGCCTCGCGACGCTGGGCGTGCTCGGGTTCCGGGCGTTGACGGCCGCCCCGCCGGCGGTGGGATTGAACCTTCGCCAGGTCGCGCGGCCCAGGTCCGGAGGCGGCCCCAACCCCACGTCCACGGTGCCCTTGTCGGACTTTGGTGACCTCTCGGGGATCACCCCTACACCGGACTTCTACGTCGTTTCGAAAAACCTCCTCGGCGATCCCGTGGTGGCGGCCTCGGCCTGGCGACTCCGCGTGGACGGCGAGCAGCCCTTCTCTCTCTCCTACGCCGAGCTAGCCTCCGAGCCCCACGTCGAGCAGGAGCAAACCCTCGAGTGCATATCGAACCTGGTCGGGGGTTCGCTCATCAGCAACGGGGTTTGGCGGGGCGTGCCCCTGGCCGGTCTGCTCGAGCGCGCGGGGGTCTCGACAGGGGCGGTCGAGGTGGTCTTCACCTGCGTGGACGGCTATACCGAGAGCCTTCCGGTGGATGTGGCCATGGCGCCGAGCACTCTGGTCGCCGACAGGCTCAACGGCGCCCCCCTGCCCACCCGTCATGGATTCCCGGCGCGTGTCCTGGTCCCCGGGCGGTACGGGATGAAGAACCCCAAATGGGTGAGCCGGATCACGCCTTCGGCCACCAAGTACCGGGGCTACTTCGAGCGCCAGGGCTGGAACAAGGAGGCGCTGGTGCTGACCACGTCCAGGATCGACTACCCCGCCGCTCAGGCGAACCTGCTAGGCGGGGAACTCGTCCCCATGCGCGGTGTGGCCTACGCGGGGGACCGGGGCATCTCCCGGGTCGAGGTTTCCCTGGACGGCGGCGCGACCTGGCGGGCAGCCATGTTGCGACCTGCACTGGCGGCCCACGCCTGGGCCCTGTGGATCTTCCCCTGGACCCCTCAGGCCGGCTCTTACCACCTGGTCGTCCGCGCCTACGACGGCCTGGGCACCCTCCAGGTCCCCTCGGCTGCCGGGTCCTTTCCAAATGGGGCGGAGGGCTACCACCGGGTCGCCATCACCGTCCACTGACCGTGGCCGCGCACGTGTGAGAGGCCATCTCCACAGCAGCGCATCGGTGAGGGCCGGATCGGCGGCCGAGGGTGATTCGAGGAGGCTCCGGGGCTGGACACAGGCGAGGCAGGGCCTGCGGATGCTGCGATACCCGCTCCAGGTCGCATTGCTCGTCTACTTCGCCGCCAAGGCGGGCGGCTGGCTCGAGTACTGGCGCTGGTACGGAGAGCACGCGCTGCAGAGGACCGACCTTGCGCAGTATTACTCCCTCTCCTTGACGGGGTTCCGGTTCGGGTGGGCCAGCCTCTACAACTTCCAGGACGAGTTGCAGACGATGGCGTCTTTGGGGGCACTGATCCCCTTCCCCAACGTGGAGACCCCTGCCGTGGCCTGGCTGGCCGCGCCCCTGAGCGGTCTCGATCTGTCCCACGCCTATCTCGTGTGGAGCCTGCTGCTGTTCGTCGCCATCCTCTGCTGCGCTTGGCTGTCGGCCCCCGACGGCCTGCTGCTGAAAGCAGTCTTGGTGGCCGCCGCGATTCCCGCCTACCCCCTACTACTGAGCTTGATCCTGGGTCAGACGACGGCCTTGCTGATGGCGGCGGTGGCCGGCTCATATGCGCTGCTGACCCGAAAGCTGGAGCTGGCGGCGGGCTTGGTGCTCGGGGCCGTGCTGGCCCTACATCCCCAGAGCCTCGCCCTGGTCCCGGCGGCCCTCCTGCTGGCGGGCCGGTGGAGGGCCTTCGCGGGCGCGGTCGGGACCCTCCTGGCGGTGGCGGTGGCGGCGGCCTTGCAATTGGGGCCGGACGGGGTGCATGCCTATTTGTCGAGGCTGCTCTTCGCCGACCAGCACGCGAGTGTTTACATGGTCACGCGGCACATCGATCTTCTGGCGCATCTTCAGAACAACGCGTTGCGCGTAATGTTCGAGGCTGGCGTGATAGCCGTGACCCTGCTGGCGGCCTGGCAACACCGCCGCGAGGGGGTGGAGTTGCCAATCGCCGCTGGGCTGGTGGGTTCGCTGCTGGCCGCTCCCTATTTGCACCTCTACGATTTGGCCATGCTAGTGCCGGCGGTGTGGCTGGCGATGCGAGCATCGCCGGCGTTGCTCGCATCGGCTCTCGTCGTGGTCACCTATGGCGTCCTCTACCTTGACCATTACCCCCTGAGCGCTGCGGCGGGAGCAGTCACCATATCCCTAGAGGCGATTTGGCTCCTGTGCAGCGTGACTATGACCCGTTCGAGTCGACGGCTCACTGCGATCGGCTCGTAGTTCCGGGCATCGCCTCCAGGGGCGTTCCTCTCGGTGCCCCGCAACCACTGC
>JBOHUY010000206.1:0-2002 GCA_050735015.1 Candidatus Dormibacterales bacterium
CCCGCCGACGTCCGCGGCTGCGCCTGAGGCCACCGCTCAACTTGGTTGCGCCCGCCTCCGGGGAGGTCGCGCTCTAGAGAGGCTCGTTGCCGTGCTTGCGGGAGGGGGCCTCCTCGGCCTTCTGGAGGCACAACTCCAGCCCCCGGATGAGCGCCCGACGCGTTTCCTTGGGCTCGATGACGTCGTCCACGTAGCCCCGCTCGGCCGCCACCCAGGGGTTGGCGAACCGCCTCACATAGTCCTCGACCAGCTCTTGGCGCCGCGCGCCGGGGTCCTGGGCGGCGGCCAGCTCGCGCTTGTGCACGATGTTGACGGCCGCCTCCGGGCCCATGACCGCGATCTCGGCCGAGGGCCAGGCCAGGTTGAGGTCCGCCCCCAGCTGCTTGGAGGCCATGACGCAATAGGCGCCGCCGTAGGCCTTGCGCGTAGTCACCGTGAGCTTTGGCACGGACGCCTCCGCGTACGCGTAGAGAAGCTTGGCGCCGTGCCGGATGATGCCGCCGTGCTCCTGGTCGGTACCGGGCAGGTAGCCGGGCACGTCCACGAACGACACGATGGGGATGCCGAAGGCGTCGCAGAAGCGGATGAACCTGGCCGCCTTGACCGAGGCGTTGATGTCGATGGCCCCGGCCAGCACCTTGGGCTGGTTGCCGACCACCCCCACCACGTGCCCGTCCAGCCGCCCCAGGCCGACCACCATGTTGGGCGCGAAGAAGGCCTGGACCTCGAGCAGCTCGCGGCCGTCCAGCACGGGCCGGATGACGTCCCGGATGTCGTAGGGGAGGTAGGGGCTGGCCGGCACCACCGACTGCAGCTCGGGGTCGGCCCGCCCGGGGTCGTCGTCCGAGCTCCGGCGGGGAGGCGGCTCCGAGCTGCTGGAGGGCAGGTAGGAGAGAAGGCGCCGCACATCCTGGGCGCATTCGCGCTCCCCGGCGGAGAGGAAATGCGCCACCCCCGAGCGGGCGTTGTGGACCTCGCCTCCGCCCAGCTCCGCGAAGGTGACGTCCTCGCCCGTGGTGACCCTGATCACCTCCGGGCCGGTGATGAACATGTAGCCCGTGCCCTGGATCATGAAGACGAAGTCGGTCAGCGCCGGCGAGTAGACGGCGCCGCCCGTGCAGGGCCCCGCGATCACGCTCAGCTGCGGGATCACGCCCGACGAGCGCACGTTGCGGCGGAAGATGGAGGCGTAGCCGGCCAGCGCAACCACGCCCTCCTGGATGCGGGCGCCCCCGGAGTCGTTGACGCCCACGATGGGCACGCGGTCCCTCAGCGCCAGGTCCTGGACCTTCACGATCTTCTCGGCCGTGACCTCGCCCAGCGAGCCCCCGAAGACGGTGGGGTCGTAGGCGTAGACGGCCACCGGCCGCCCGTCGACGCGCCCGAACCCGGTCACCACCCCGTCGCCCGCCACGCGGCGCTCCTCCATCCCGAAGCCGCGCGCGCGGTGGACCGCGAAGAGGTCGAGCTCGCTGAAAGAGCCGGGGTCGAGCAGCATCTCGATGCGCTCGCGAGGGCCGGGCCGGTCCAGCTTGGGGGCGCGCCGGTGCGTGGCGTCGTAGCGGCGCTTGCGGTACTGGTTGAGGCGCTGCTCGCCGGCCGTGGCGGGGCCCGGGAGGGACTCGTCGCCGACCTCGACGTCCGGGGCCTCGCGGCGCACCGGCGCCAGGCGGGGGGGGGCGGGCTCCTCGCTCACGGCGCTCAGCCTACAACCGCCGCCGCGGGGCCGCCGGGGCTCGGGTCCCGGGCCGCCCTATGATCGCTCAGGAGATCGCATGGCTGGCGGGCACGCGAAGGAACGGGCGCCGCGCGGGGGCGGAGCCGGGGGCGAGACCTACGGCCCCGCCATCGCCCTCGACCGCGCCGTCACCCTCCACCAGCTGCGTACCTTCCAGGCGGTCGCGGACCGCCTCAGCTTCAGCGCGGCCGCGCAGGAGCTCCGCCGGACGCAGCCCTCGGTCTCCTACCAGGTCAAAGAGCTGGAGGCCGAGCTGGGGATGGA
>JBOHUY010000207.1:0-2489 GCA_050735015.1 Candidatus Dormibacterales bacterium
TCGACCTTCACGCCCGCGATGGAAGAGAGGTCCAAGACCTCGCCCCCGGCCACCATGGCGCGGGTCAGGGCGAGCGTCTCGGCCCTCGTCATCCCCCTCGTGCAGACGGCCATCAGCCAGGCCGACATCTGGTAGTCGGGCACACGCCCGGCCATGAACGAGGAGAGGAGGAGCTCGATCTCCTCGGCGGAGTGCTCCTCGCCGTCTCGCTTGCGCGCGATCAGGTCCAGGGGCTGCACGGCTCAGATTGTGGGCTCTCCGCCGGCTCGGCGCCGGCGCCCCCTCAGGCTCCGGACCGCCTCAGGCCCCGGGCTGCGTAGAGGGCCTCGTCGGCGCGCCGCACCAGGGTCTCGGTGTCGTCCCCGGGCGCGAGCTCCGAAGTGCCCACCGAGAAGCCCGCCCCGCCCGCCTCCAAGCTCGCCCGGATCTCCTCCAGCAGGCGGATGGCGGCCGGGCCGGAGGTGCCCGGCAGCAGGCACACGAACTCGTCGCCGCCATACCTGAAGACGGTGTCCTGGCCGCGAAGCCTGCTCTTGAGGGAGCGGGTCACGTGGCGGAGGAGCTCGTCCCCGGCCGCGTGCCCGCGGGTGTCGTTGACGGTCTTGAGCCCGTCCACGTCCACGAAGGCGAGCGAGAGCGCCTGCCCCGAGCGGCGTGCTCGCTGCACTTCCCGCTCGGCGGCGGCCATGCCGGCGGCGCGACGCAGGACCCCGGTCAGCTCGTCGAACGCCACCTCGCTGCTGAGGCGGCGCAGCACCGCGGGAGGCACGCCGTCCAGGCTCCGGGGGCTGACGCCGAGCTGGGCGCCCAGCATCACGCCCAGTGCCCGGTTGCGTCGGCGGCGCACCTCCGCCCAGGCCGCCGAGAGCGCCAGCATGAGCACGCCCAAGAGCGCGGGGCCGCCCGCGGGCAAAAGGGGAAGGGTGGCCGAATCCGCGCCCAGGCCGGGGAAGGTGAAGCCGGGCCCAGGGCCGGGGGGGACGGCGGGACCTCGCCGGGAGATGACCGCTTGTCCGGCCGGGTGCGGGTGGGGCGCGGGTAGCGGCCCCGCCCGCACCAGCAGCAGCGGCCCCACGCTGGCCGATAGGGCGGGCGCGGGACGGCTCTGCGCCTTGGGAGCCAGCACGGGCTTCGGGCTCGGCGGCGCGGAGGGGACCTCGACGGCGCGGGAATCGTGATCAAGGAACCCCTCGCGATCGCCCTCCCGGTCCTCGCGGTCGTCGCGACCCTCCCCTTGGCGCGCTTCCTGGCGGTCCTCTTGGCGGTCCTCTTGGCGGTCCTCTTGGCGGTTCTCTTGGCGGTTCTCTGGGGGGCTGCCGGTGGCGGCGCGGTCGGGGGGGCGGTCGACCGCCCTGGCGGCGGGCGGGCGCGGCTGCTGCCCCGGGCGGGGTTCTGGGGCCGGGCCCGCGTGGGGGCCCCCGTCGGCGGCGACGGCCGGGACGCTCAGCGCGAGCGTGGCCGCCGTGACGGCGAGGAAGGCTCTGGCAAGACGTGTGGGGGACATGGCCTCCTCCGGTATGAACGGACCACCGGGCGACCCGGTGCTGCCTCCTGCGTGCTCTGTCTAACGCCGGGCGAGCCCATTCCCCGCGCCCCCGGGAGGTCGCGGAAGGCGTCTAGCATCGATTCCATGGACGGCAGCCGGCGGGAGCGGCGGGGGCTCTACGAGCCGGGCTCGGTGACCTGGCGCGTGAACCAGGAGAGCGCGCTTCTCCTGGGGGGCGGCCGGGCCCTGCTGCTGCAGCTGGCGCACCCCCTGGTGGCGGCCGGGGTGGCCCGCCACAGCGACTTCAGGGAGCGCCCGCTGGGGCGCCTCACACGCACCTTGCGGCTGACCCTGAGCATGGTCTTCGGCACCCTCGAGGAGGCGGCGGCCGCGGCCCGCGAGATCAACGCCGCCCACCGGCCCGTCCACGGCGTCCTCAGCGACGGGTCGGGCGGGGTCGGCGCGGGCACGCCCTACTCGGCGCGCGACCCCGAGCTCTTGCTCTGGGTGCACGCGACCCTCGTCGACAGCGCCGTCGTCACATATGAGACGTTCGTGGGCCCCCTGAGCCGGGGCGACCGGGAGGCCTACCTGGTCGAGTCGCGCCTGGTCGGGGAGATGCTGGGTATCCGGGCCCGGGCCTTCCACGCCGGCTGGGGCCCCTTCCAGGAGTACTTGGCCCGCATGTACGCGGGGCCGGTGCGGGTCAGCGACGAGGCCCGCGCACTGTCGCGGGGGGTGCTCAACCCCGGCCTCAGCATGGTCCCGCGCCTCGCCTACACGCCCTGGACCGTGATCACGGCGGGCCTCCTGCCCGACCCGGTGAGGCGCGGCTACGGCCTCGCCTGGGGCGCCCGCGAGCGCGCCCTCTTCAGGGCCGCGCGCGCCGCCCTGCCCCCCATGCTGAAGGTGGCTCCGGCCACCCTGCGCGTGATGGCGGCCTCGCGTCGGGCCGCGCGGGCCGCGCGCTCCGCCCGGCCGGGCAGCGCCGCCTCCTGAGGGC
>JBOHUY010000208.1:0-7638 GCA_050735015.1 Candidatus Dormibacterales bacterium
ACTTCGCACTGACCCCCTGGAAGTGGTCCACGTGAGGGCGGCGTCGGGGTCATCGAGCGGGCGACCGGGCCCCGATGCTCTCTCCCGCGGGAGTGATGGGGGGGATCAGACGATGGGCCCGGCCAGGGCCTTGGACACCGGCCTCCCGCCGATTACCGCCTTCTCTATGCGCGTGAACCATCGAGTTCCCCACCTGCGTGCAGGCGGACTATCCGTCGATCGGGGCGGCTGTTCCGGGCCTTACTCCAGCGACCGAGGTCGCTCAGATGAGACGCTCTGGATCGACACGGCGTTCAAGGGTGTTCGCCGTCCCGCCTCGATTCGTGCCCAGATGGGAGCACGGCGGCGATGACAGCGTCGGCGACTTCGCTGATCGGAACCGTGGTCTCGATGATCACGTTGGCTGATTTGCGCAGGAGGGGAGGGACCCACGTCATCTCGTCGAGAACGTGCTCGATCTCGCCTGGGGACTTGCCGTACGGGTTGGTAGTCCGCGTTCGCAGCCGCCCGAGGATCACGTCGACCGGCGCGGTCAGGAGTACCGTGCGGTCAAAGCCGAACTGCGCTTGCTCGTCCGAGCAGCCCGCAAAGAACACCAGGTCTTCGCGACGGTCGTCGAGCAGCCGCCGGATGAGATCGACCCGCCATACCCAGGCCCCCTTTGGACCCGGCTCGCTGAGGCCGTCGTCGTCCGCGTCATAAGCGGCAAGGCCGCGCCTACGCAGCTCCTGGATCAGCGACGATTTCCCTGAACCCGAGATCCCGGTGATCAGCACGCGCATGCTCTCGCAGAGCCTACGCGACGCTGTTCGCGTCCGGGAGTGACCGCGCACCGTGCCCGCCCCGGATGGATCTGGGGCGACGCGACCGCTCCGCCACCTGCGGCTACGGCTGCCACAGGGGCCGGACCACGAGCAGCGCCGGACTCGCGCCGACCTCTGACGGTTTCGGCCGGATCACCTCGGTCCCGCCGCCCGCAGGGGGCAAGGTCGGGTGCTCGCCGTCCGCTTCCATGGGAGGGGACCCGGAGGCGAGACCGCTCAACCCCCGCCCTCGCCGGGCGCCGGAGAGAGGGGGGCGGCGAAGACGGCGGGTCGCGCGACGCGGACCGCGACCAGCACCACGCCCGCCACCACGGCCCCGATCGCCATCGCGGCCGGGGGGTTGAGGAGGGAGGCCAGGACGCCCGCCTGGAGCGCGCCCAGCGGCCCCACCCCGAGCAGGGCCTGGGCGTAGAGCGACATGACGCGGCCCCGGAGCCGGTCCGGCGTGGCGGTCTGGATGCGCGTGTTGGCGGTGGCGAGGAAGGAGATCTGGCAGAAGCCCGCCGCCACCAGGAGCAGACAGGAGAGCCAGAACAGACGGCTGGCGCTGAAGGCCAGCAGCGCCACCGCCCAGACCACCGCGATCGCGAACTGCTGCCGGCCGCTGGCCCCGCGGTGCGAGACGGCGGCCAGGGTCAGGGCCCCCGCCACCGAACCCACCCCCATGGAGGCCATCAGGAACCCGAAGCCGCTCGCCCCGGCGCCCAGGACGGACTGCGCGAAGAGGGGGATGAGGGTGAGCCGGTTCATCGCGAAGAGCGAGAAGACGGCGACGGTGAGCAGCATCATGCCCACGACGGGGTCGCGGCGGGCGTAGGCGGCGCCCTCCCGAATCCTCTCCAAGGCGGGCGGGGCGTGCACCTCCCGGACCAGCACCGGGAGCTCGCTCATCATGGCCAGCGCGGCGATCGCGCCCAGGTAGCTGACCGAGTTGGCCAGGAAGCAGATGGGCACGCCCACGGCCGCGATCAGGAGGCCCGCCAGCGAGGGCCCGACAACCGCGGCCGCGTTGAAGACCGAGGAGTTGAGCGCGATGGCGTTCATCAAGTCCTCGCGCCCGACCATCTCGATGACGAAGGCCTGGCGGGCGGGCACGTCGAAGACGTTCACGGTGCCCATGGCCGCCGCCGCCAGCAGCACCATCCAGAAGCGGGCCTCGTGGCCCTGGGAGACGGCGAAGAGGCAGAAGGCGGGGACCATGAAGAGCGACTGCGTGACCAGCAGCACACGCCGTTTGGGGAAGCGGTCTGCGACCAGGCCCCCGAAGGGGCCGCCCAGGAGCATGGGCGTGTACTGCGCGGCCAGTGTGAGGCCGACGTCCAAGGCGCTGTGGGTGAGCAGGAGGACGAGCCAGCTCTGGGCGATGCTCTGCATCCACGTGCCCACCGTGGAGATGACCTGGCCCGTGAAGAAGAGCCTGTAGTTGCGGTGGCGGAGGGCGCCCAGCAGGCGTGCGCGGCGCGCCGGCGCGCCCGGCGGGGGGATGGCCTTGAGCACCGCCAGTGATGATGGCACCCTGCACCGCCCGGGGTAGACCTGCCGGCGCCGGGAGCTGACCGCCGCCCGGTCCCGCCGGCGCGGGTGACTCTCGCCGCGGAGTCGGTGGTGGCATGCCCGCCTCGGGGGGGCGAATCGGAAGGGGCGTGGAGGAGATGCACCACCACTTGAGCGCTCGGCCCTGGAGGCCGAGGGCTGAGATCCGTAGCCAGGAAAAAGCCCAGGTCAGCCACGCCGCTTCCGGCGCCCACCGCCGACGGCCGCGGGCGGGGCACGTGGCCGAGCTGGCCGAAGACGCGCGCTTTTGGCCCTGCCCTCCAGCCCTACCCGGTCGCCCTGGAGGTGGATCGACCCGGCCGGCGAGCCACCCACGGCCACGATCGGCGCTCGCAAAGATGTCTGCCTGGCGTGGCGGACCAGCATCCCTCCAGGCGGGGGTGCCCTGGGGTACCGTGGGCAGGTGAGTGTGCCCGCCGGTGGGAGGCGGCCAGGAATCGAAGGCTGTCGTTCTCCGAGGGACTTCGCCTGGCTCCGGAGACTGCGCCATGACCGCTCCGGCATGGCCCAGCCGGCTTCGTCTCGGCGGCTTGGTGCGTGCCCGGGAGGTCGGCGATGCTCCGACCCACAAGGGCTCCGGGTGGCGACCCGGCTGAGCCTGGCGCACTGATGCTCGCCTACCTGCTCTGGCACCGCCCCCGGCCGGGCGCCTCGCCGGCGGCGTACGAGGAGGCACTGCTGCGCTTCGAGGCCGGACTCCAGCAAGATCGGCCGGACGGGTTCGCGGGCTGCGCCACGGCCCGCGTCGCGGGGGCGAGCTGGGCGGGGCCCTCCGGCCGCGGGTACGAGGACTGGTACCTCCTGGAGGGCAGCTACGCCATGGACGCCCTCAACGACGCCGCCACGGCCGGCGCCTGCCGGGCCCCCCACGCGGAGGTGGCGGCCCTCTCGGAGGGGGCGGCCGCGGGGCTCATGAAGCTGCGCGCCGGCGCCCCCCTCCTGACGGCCCGCCACGCGGCCTGGTTCGCCAAGCCGGCGGGTCTCTCCTACGAGGACCTCGGCGCGCGCCTGGAGCGCCACCTGGAGGCGGCGGGCGCGAGCCTTTGGCGGCGGCAGATGGTGCTGGGGCCGGCCCTCGAGTTCTGCCTTCTCTCCGCCTCGCCGGTCGAGCTGGCCGGGGCCGGGATCGAGGTCGTGGCCGTCAGGCGCGAGCCGCTCGAGCCCTCACCGGAAGTGCAGTAGCTCCAGCTGCTCGGCGCGGTCCTTGACCGCCGAGCGGAGGTCCAGCGCGAGCTTTTGGACCCGGCGCTGCCCGCCCGGGAAGGGGATCGACTCGACCCGGCGGCAGGTCGCCCAGAGCCCGCTGAGGCCCTCTCTCTCGTCCGCCGTCAGGCGCCGCGCGAAGTAGCGGAGGTCGGCGGCCAGGGGCTCGTGCCCGGAGGCGCCCAGGGCCGCCGCCAGCCGGGCCGCGGCCAGGATGGCGCGCTGGCTGGTGGCGTTGGGGACGCTGATGGAGACCCTCTCCGGGCGGCGGCCGGTGGCGCCCCCCGCGGTGGCGGCGGCGCGGCGGGCCAGCGAGGCCAGGGCACGCGCCCACCTCGGAAGAGAGGGCCCGGCCATGACGGCCACGCCCGCCAGGACGAGGAGCGTCGCCCCCACTCCCACCACGAAGTCGAGCACGGTGCCTTTAGGTTACGCCGAGGCCCGGCGCGGGGCCCCGTCAGCGCGGGCGGTGTCCCGGCCCTGGCGTTCTTCCGGCCGCACGGGCCTCCGCCTCCGTCATTCAACAGCCGGGGCTGCCGTAGTTGCCGCAGCAGTCCGCCGGAGGCAGGGTCCGAAAGCGGCGGAGGACGTTCCTGCCCGCGGTCACGGCGACGCGGCCGGGGCCGCCCGCGCCGCGCAGGTTGGCCAGGAACGAGCCCCGCCGGGGACCCGTCACTGGTAGGCCTTCCCGTCCAGGAGGATGAAGCCGGGCAAGGGGCAGCCCCTCGAGGTGTGGGCGTGGACACAGTGGACGCCCACGCGCCCAGGGTCGATGTAGAGGACGCCCTGGACGACCAGGTGGTCGCCGGCGTGGACGGGCACCGGGGGGCCCAGGGAGGTGTTGTAGTCAACCTCCACGGTCTCGCCCGTGGTCGCCCTCACGACCAGCACCTCGTGGTCGCCCGCGACCTGGGGCTCCGCCACTTCGACGGCGTCGAAGGTGACCTCCTGGCCGGCCTGCCCGCCGGAGACGTCGGCGTGGAAGCCGGTGTCGTCGGTCTGCACCTGGGCGCCGAAGCACGCGGCCAGGAGAAGGGGGGCCCCGGCGGCCAGGGCCAGGCCGCACAGCTTCGCCATGGGCCCCCAGTGTGCCCCTCGGTCACCTGTAGTTCGTGAACTGCAGGGGTACGGGGACGTCCTCGGCGTCGCGGAGCGCCTTGATGACGGCCTGGAGGGCGTCCTTGTCACGGCTGGTGACGCGCAGCTGATCGCCCTGGATCCTGACCTGGACCTTGCCGCTGGCGGCGCGGGCGCGCTTTTGGAGGTCGCGCGCCAGCTCCTCGCTGATGCCCGCCTGCAGCGCGACCTCGATCTGCCCTCTGCCCTTGCCGACCGCGCGTGGCTCGCCC
Organism: Candidatus Dormibacterales bacterium; assembly: GCA_050735015.1. Classification (GTDB taxonomy): domain Bacteria; phylum Chloroflexota; class Dormibacteria; order Dormibacterales; family Dormibacteraceae; genus JBOHUX01. The sequence goes on from JBOHUY010000208.1 coordinate 4,931, forward strand.
GCCTTGAGCAGCTTGGGGGAGAGCCCCCGCCGGGCCGCCTTCTCGACCACGACCTGGAGCACGGCCCGGGCCCTGTCCTCCGTCGAAGCCTCCAGGACCAGGCTGCCGCCCTTGAGCTCGATGGAGGGTTCGGTGCCCTTGAAGTCGAACCGGGTCCCGACCTCCCGCCGGGCTTGGTCGAGGGCGTTGGTGAGCTCGGCGGGGTCGTACTCCGAGACGACGTCGAAGGAGAACTCCTGCGCCATCTACGCGGCCGTCACCTAATGGAAGTGGAGGAAGCCGTTGAGGCCCACCAGGAGGGCGAAGACGCCGAGGGCGACCACGAGGACGCTGGAGACCAGGAGGAGGGCACCGATGCCGGCCTGGCCCTCGTCCAGCCGCTCCACGACCACGTCCCCGGGCACGTCCGGCTCGGGGCCGTAGTCGAGGTCCTCGACCTCGGCCGCCCGGGCCCGCCTCCAGAGCTCGTCCAGGACCTGCCGGCCGCCGGGGGGCAGGGGCCGGGCGTTGACGTTCCGGATGGCGTCCCGCAGGTTGTCGCGGGTCACGCCCAGCTCGGTCGAGACCATGTCCAGCGTCCGCGCCGCCGCCGGCGTGGGGTGGCGTGCGCGCAGGTCGGCCATGATGTCGTAGAGGGTCGGCGGCTCCACCATCGTGATTGCTTTATAGCCGATGGGGCGGCGGCTCTGCGCGGAGAGGACGACATTAGAATCCCGGGAGGAGCCCCATGAGCATCGAGGCGGAACAGGCAGGCCCGGCGCCGCGCACGGCGCACCCCAACAGCTGGGTGTACTTCGACGGCGAGTTCCTCCGCTACCACGACGTGCACCTGGGCCTGATGACGCACGCCCTTCACTACGGCACCGGCTGCTTCGAGGGCATCCGCGCCTACTGGAGCTCCGACGACGGCCGCCTCATGCTCCTCCAACCCGCCGCCCACTACGACCGCCTGCGCAGGTCGGGCCGCCTTCTGGGCATGGAGCTGCCCGGGGACACGGGCGAGCTGGTCGAGACCACCGTCGAGCTCTTGAGGCGCAACGGCTACAAGCAGGACGTCTACGTCCGGCCCCTCCTCTTCAAGTCCAGCGAGGAGATCGGCGTCAGGCTGCACGGGCTCAGCCAGAGCTTCGCCATCTACACGGCCACCTTCGGCAAGTACATCGACGTCGACGGCGGCGTCAGGTGCATGGTCTCCAGCTGGCGGCGCTCTCCCGACGTCGCCCTGCCCTCGCGGGCCAAGATCACGGGGTCCTACGTGAACTCCGCCCTGGCCAAGTCGGAGGCGGTCGCGAGCGGGTTCGACGAGGCCATCACCCTCACGCTCGACGGCCACGTCGCCGAGGGCAGCGCGGAGAACCTCTTCATGCTCAAAGAGGGCGCCTTCGTCACGCCCCCCGTCACCGACGACATCCTGGAGGGCATCACCCGCAGGCTGCTCATGGGGCTCATCAGGGACGAGCTCGGGCTCCCCGTCGTGGAGAGGAGCATCGACCGCTCGGAGCTCTACGTCTGCGACGAGCTCCTCCTTTGCGGGACGGGGGCGCAGATCTCGGGGGTGGTGGAGCTCGACCACCGCAAGATCGGCGAGGGCGTGGTCGGCGAGTTCACGCACGAGCTCCAGGAGATCTACTTCGCGGCCGTCCGGGGCAAGCTCCCCAAGTACGCCGCCTGGACCCTCCCCGTCTACTGACGGGGCGGCGCCCCGCCGTGAAGCTGGTGGTCGCCCCCAACCCCTTCAAGGGGTCACTGAGCGCCCCCGCCGCCGCCTCCGCCATCGGGCGCGGCCTGCGTGCCTGCCTGCCCGGGGCGGAGATCGTCGAGATCCCCCTGGCGGACGGGGGCGAGGGGACGCTGGAGGCCCTCGTCGCCGCCCTCGGGGGGGAGAGGGTCGAGCTGGAGGTGGAGGGACCGGCGGGAGCGCCCGTGCGGGCGGCCTTCGGGCTGGCCGAGGAGGGCCGCACGGCGGTCGTGGAGCTGGCCTCCTCGAGCGGCCTCACGCTCGTGCCCGAGGCCGCGCGCGACCCCCGCACCGCCTCCACTTTCGGCTTCGGGCAGGTCCTGGAGGCGGCCCTCAAGGCGGGCGCCACGCGCATCGTGGCGGGCGTGGGCGGCTCCGCCACCAACGACGGGGGGGCGGGCATGGCCCAGGCCCTCGGCTTCCGGCTCCTGGACGGGGCCGGGCGCGAGCTGCCCCGGGGCGGGGCGGCCCTGGCCCGGCTGGCGCGCGTCGACGCCTCGCGCCTGGACCCCGGTTGGGGTAACGTCCGTTTCCAGGTTGCCACTGATGTCGACAGCCCCCTGGTCGGGCCGGAAGGGGCCTCACTGGTCTATGGCCCCCAGAAGGGGGCCACGCCGGAGACGGCGCGGGAGCTCGACGCCGCCCTCGCCCGGCTGGCCGAGATCGTGAGGCGGGATCTCGGCTCGGACCTGGCCCTCGCCTCCGGCGCGTGTGCGGCGGGGGGCACGGCCTTCGGCCTGGCCTCATTCCTGGGCGCGGAGATGGTGCCCGGCGCAGCCCTGGTGGCGGAGGCGGCGGGGCTGGACGCCGCCCTCCAGGGCGCGGACCTCCTCTTCACGGGCGAGGGCACCGTGGACGGGCAGACCCTGCGCGGGAAGGGGCCCATGGAGGCCGCCCGCCGAGCCCGCGCGGCCGGGGTCCCGGCCGTGATCATGGCCGGGCGCCTGGGCCCGGGCTAGGAGGCCGTCGC
>JBOHUY010000209.1:0-4397 GCA_050735015.1 Candidatus Dormibacterales bacterium
GAGCACGGCGCGCCCGCCCTCTGGACGTGGGACGACGTCGCCCACCTGGGAGCCCCGCTCCTGGAATGAGGCCTGGCCTCCTCCCCAAGCCCGGCGGTGGCAGGGGGCCTCCCTTACAGCTTCTCGAAGCTCTCGACGGGGAGGACGAAGATGGTGGCCCCCCCGACCTGGACCTCGACCGGGTAGGGCATGAAGAACTCACCCGGCTCCACCACCGGCGGCATGGGGGTCAGAAAGCGGCTCCGCTCCCGGCAGTTGTCGCGGATGAGGCCGAGGGCCGCCTCCACCTTGTCGTCGTCGATCCCGATCAAAAGGGTGGAGTTGCCCTGCTGGAGGAAGCCCCCGCTGGAGGCCAGGCGGGTGACGCTGAACCCGGTGGAGGCGAGCGCCTGCACCGTGCGGGGGGCGTCCTCGCCCTGGACCACGGCCACTATCAGCTTGATCTCGAAGCTCCTTCCATGAGGGGGGCCAGGTGGGCCATGACGGCGGCGTGCACGGCCTCCGGCGGCGCGGAGGCGTCCACGACCGCCCACCGGCCCGGCTCCGCCGCCGCCAGCCGCCGGTACTCGCCGGCCACGGCCCGGTGGAACTCTACCGGCTCCGACTCCAGCCTGTCGGCCGGCTTGCCGGCGGCCGCCTGGCGGGCCAGCCCCGCCTCCGCGGGGAGGTCGAGCAGGAAGGTGGCGTCCGGCCTCGGGAAGCTTGCGGGCCAGGGCACCTCGACGCCCCGGCCGCCACCCTGGTAGGCGAGCGTGGAGTCGTGGTAGCGGTCGGCGAGGACGGGGCGCCCCTCGGCCAAGGTGGGCAGCACCACCTCCGCCACGATCTCGGCCCGGGCGGCCAGGAAGAGGTGCAGCTCGGCCTCCGGGACGACCGCGCCCGGGGGATGGAGCAGGAGCTCGCGGATGCACTCTCCGAGCGCGGTACCCCCGGGCTCGCGGACGACCACCGGCCGGCGGCCGGCCAGCGCCTGACGGAGCATCTCGACCTGGACGGTCTTGCCCGCCCCCTCCGGCCCCTCGAAGGTGACGAAGAGCCCTCTCACGCCGTCGCCCGGCGCCGGGCGGCCACCTCTAAGCGTCCTCCCCGGCGCCGGCCGGATAGACGCGCAGGCGCCGGCGGGGCTCTTTCCCGGTGCTCCGGGCCGCGACCAGGGGGTCCTCCCCCACCAGCTGGTGCTGGAGGCGCCGCACGTAGGCGTTGCGGGGCGCCAGCTCGCGGGGGCGCAGCGTGGCCTTGACGGCCTGGATGGCCTCGGCCGCCTCGGCCAGGGCCTCCGCCGTGCCCGGGTCCTGGGCGGGGGGCGAGTCCGTCTCGTGGATCCTGACCAGGGCTTCTTTGACCTGCGTCAGGGTGTTGCTCTTGAGGATGTGGATGGGCACGCCGGCCGACTCCGCCTCGCGCAGGCTGTCGGGGCGGCGCCGGTAGTAGTTCTTGAGGGTGAGGACGACGTCCGCCCCGTCCAGGTTGCCGAGCACGCGCATGGGCAGGCCGAGGTCGCGGATCGACTGCTCCACGTAGCTGCGGCTGATGCCGTAGGGGAATACCGAGGCGGCCCGGCGGGGCCGGGGGGCGGCCCCCCTCACCTCCTCGACCGAGGTGATGACGCGGCCTTCGGCGGTCCTGATCCTGATGCGGGGGGCCGGTAAAGCGCCCCTCAGGGCGGCGTCGACGACGTCCGCCAGGGGGACGTGGACGGCCACCCGCTCGCGATCCTGGATCTCCACCAGCACATCGAAGGTGGGCGGCGCCTTGCGCTCGAGGACCGACTTCTGGGTGCCCCGCCGCCGAGCCTCCTCGTCGGAGAGGGTGACGCTCTGGATGCCCCCCAGAAGGTCGTTGAGAGTGGGGTTGACGAGCAGGTTCTCGAGCGTCTGCCCGTGGGCGGTGGCGATCAGCTGCACGCCCCTTTCCGCGATCGTGCGGGCGGCCATCGCCTCCAGCTCGGTCCCGATCTCGTCGATGACGATGACCTCGGGCATGTGGTTCTCGACGGCCTCGATCATGACCCCGTGCTGGAGCTGGGGGGTGGCGACCTGCATGCGGCGCGCCCGCCCGATGCCGGGGTGGGGGATGTCGCCGTCGCCCCCGATCTCGTTGGAGGTGTCCACGATGACGACCCGCTTGCGCATCTCGTCGGCCAGGAGCCGGGCCGCCTCCCGGAGCATGGTCGTCTTGCCCACGCCGGGCCGGCCCAGGAGGAGGACGCTCTGGCCGCTCACGACCATGTCCCTCACCATCTCCGCCGTGCCCGTCACGGCGCGGCCCACGCGGCAGGTCAGCCCCACGATGCGGCCGGAGCGGTTGCGGATGGCGGAGACGCGGTGCAGGGTCCTCTCGATGCCGGCCCGGTTGTCCTGGCCGAACTGGCCCACGCGGTCGGCCACGTACTCGAGGTCGGGCGTCGTCACGGCCCGGTCGGAGAGGAAGACCTCACCCCCGGAGACGCGCGCGGCCGCCTCCCGGCCGAGGTCGAGCACGATCTCCAGCAGCTCGGCGGGGTCGATCCGGTCGTGGAGGGCCTGGTAGAGGTGTGTGGGCAGGGCGCGGGCCAGGTTCTCGATCTCCTCGTCCCAGGCCGGGAGATCGGCGGCGGGCTCTCGCATCACCCGAAGGAGGGGACGAAGCCCTTCTCGGGCACGGGGACCTTGAGCGCGAGCTCCCGGACCAGGAGCGCCTGGATGAGGAGGGTCGTGAACCCACGCCCGCGAAGGGCGTCGATCATGTGGGCATCATAGTGCCGCAGGCTCGACCAGGCCGGGCCCGCGCCGGCCAGGCTGAGAGCGTGCTCGGCCAGCTCGCCCGGGACCGAGTCCTCGGGCAGGGCCAAAAAGGAGAGCGAGCTGGGCTGGGTCGAGGTGCCCCGCTGGGCGCGCAGCCACCCCACCAGCTCGACCCGGTCCAGGACGCGCTCCTGGTAGCCGTCGCCCCGGATGGTCATCCGGCCCAGGAAGTCGCCCTTGAGAGACCTCCACTCCCGGAACGTGGGCGCCTCCACCTGGGCCACCCCCTGGGGGGTGACCTTCCTGTAGAGGTGGTAGAGGAACCTCACGTCGCGGCTGCGGACCGCGCGCACGCCCGCCGGCGGGGGCGCCGTGCCCGGGCTGGCCGACTCCGAGAAGAGGACGTTCTCGGTCGCGTACTGCCGGAAGGCCTGCATCCGGAAGACGGGCGTCAGGGGGTCGTCCAGGGGCAGGCGCACGAAGAGCCTGTGCACGCCCCGGCCCAGAGCCTGGTTGGAGAGCATCTCGATGAGCGAGGAGGCGACCTCCTCGCGCCCGTCCACGTCCAGGACGGCGAGGTTCAGGACCTGGAGCCCGGTGGCCGCGCCCAGGTTGATGCGGGGGGAGCGGCTGGAGGCCTGGATGTAGCCGACCAGCCGGCCCTCCTCCTCGGCCACGTAGATGAGGCTCTCCTGGTAGATGGGCACGAGCGCCGAGAGCGTGTGGCTGAAGAGGGTCCACAGCCGCGTCACCGGGGAGCCTCCGCGGACCTCCCCGCCCGCCTCCAGGTGGATCTGCTCCACCTTGCCGAGGTCGCGGATGCTGGCGGCCCGGACCTTCAGCAAGCCGCTGGCCGGGCGGTGGCGCCCGGCCGCGCCAGGCGCAGGAACTCGCGGTGGAGCCGGAGGTCTCCGCTCAGCTCGGGATGGAAGGCGAGGGCCATGACACGGCCCTGCCTGACGGCCACGGGGGAGCCGGCGTGCACGGCCAGGACCACGGCGGCCGGGCCCGCCTCCTCGACCAGGGGGGCGCGAATGAAGACGCCCGGGAACTCGCCCTCCATGCCCCGCACCCCGAGGGGGGCCTCGAAGCTCTCCAGCTGGGCGCCGTATCCGTTGCGGCGCACGGCCACGTCGAGCGCGCCCAGCGGGATCTGGCCCTCCACGCCGTCCGAGATGCGGCTGGCGAGCAGGATCATGCCGGCGCAGGTCCCGAGCGCGGGCAGGCCGCCCGCCAGAGCGCGCCTCAGGGCCTCGAAGAGCCCCACCCGCGCCATCAGCAGCGACATGGTCGTGCTCTCGCCGCCCGGGATGACGACGCCGTCGAGGCCCTCCAGGTCCCCTGGCAGCCTGACCAGACGGGTCACGGCGCCGCAGGCCTCGAGCGCCTTCACGTGGTCCCGGAAGGACCCCTGGAGGGCCAGGACTCCGATCACGGGGGGCCGCTGCCCGCCATTCGTCACGAGAGTTGCCATGCCCGCCCCGGGGCGGCTCACCAGCCGCGCTGTGCGAGCAGCTCCTCTTTGGGGATGGCCTGGATCTCGACCCCCCGCATGGCCTCCCCGAGGCCCTCGGAGACCTCGGCCACGATCTCGGGCCGGTCCCAGTAGGTGGTCGCCTGCACGATGGCCCGGGCCCTGCGCAGAGGGTCCTCCGACTTGAAGATGCCCGAGCC
>JBOHUY010000210.1:0-3267 GCA_050735015.1 Candidatus Dormibacterales bacterium
CATCACCACCGGCGGCTCGGGTTCTTGGTATGTGCGACGTCACCCGCGTGGATGGACGACGGCGGGGGGGCGCTCAGAAGGAGATGAACCAACTGATGGACTCGCGGTGGCCGGTTTCCGAGCTCACACTCAAGGTCCTGGACCTCGACGCCCAGGCCGCTTTCTACACTGAGTTCGGCCTGCAGCCGCTGGCGCAGACGCCCGAGGTTGCGGTCCTGGGGGCGCGGGGAAGGCCGCTTCTGCGCCTCAAGGCCCTCCGGCACGGCCTGCCCCGGCCCCCCCGCACGGCGGGCCTCTACCACTTCGCCCTGCTCCTCCCCGACGAGGCCCGGCTGGGCTCCTTCCTGCTCCACGCGGCGGGCATGAAGGTCGCCTTCGTGGGGGCCTCCGACCACGTCGTCAGCCAGGCCCTCTACTTCCAGGACCCCGAGGGCAACGGGATCGAGGTCTACGCGGACCGGCCGCGCTCGACTTGGACCTGGAACCAGGGGCGCGTCGCCATCGACACCCTGCCCCTGGACCTGGAGCGGCTGGCCCGCGCGGCGGAGGGCGAAGCGCCGGCCCTGCCGGAGGACACGCTTCTGGGGCACATGCACCTCAACGTGGCGGATCTCGACCGCAGCCAGGCCCACTATGAGGCCATGGGCATGGAGCTCACGGCGGCGGTCCCGGGCGCGCGCTTTCTCTCCTGGGACGGCTACCACCACCACCTCGGCATCAACGTCTGGCAGGGCCGCGACGTGGCCCCCGTGGAGCCTGAGGTGACCGGGCTGGAGGCCTTCGCCGTCACCCACCCGGCCGGGGCCGCAGGCCGGGCCGACCCCGACGGCGTGAGGGTCGACGTCGCCCCGCCGGAGCGCACGGTCGCCGGCGCCCTTTCCTGACCGGGGGCGCCCCCGGTCGCGGGGGCGACGGCTCCCGGGGCCCCAATACAATGGGCCCGGTGACAGCTCCTCAGAAGAGGAACCCCGCCCCCGACGCCCCCCTCACGGTCGTCTACATCACGGGGCCGGGCAGGACGGGCTCCACCCTGCTCGGGAACGCGCTCAACGAGGTGCCCGGCTTCTTCCACGCCGGCGAGCTTCTCGCGCTCTGGCAGATGCTGGCAACCAGCTCGCCCACCAGGTGCGGGTGCGGGAAGGAGATCCCCGGGTGCCCGGTCTGGTCGCGGGTCCTGGCCACGCCCGTGCCGGGTGAGGCCGGAAGCACGATCGGGGACCAGGCCGCCCGCGCCTACGCGTGGGTGCGGTCGATCCCCTTCCAGACGCTCATGGGCCGGCTCCTGGCCGGCAAGCGCCTGCCCCCCGGGGAGGAGACCGAGGCCCAGCTGCGCCTCATCGGCACGGCCTACCGCGCCCTCCGGGAGGTGACGGGGGCGCGCATCATCATCGACAGCTCCAAGGCCCCCCTGACGGCGGCGGCGGTCACCATGCTGGACGGGGTCCGGCCCTTCTTCGTGCACCTCGTGCGCGACCCCCGAGCGGTCACCTACTCCTGGCTCAACCCCAAGGGCCACCTGACGCGGCAGCCGGCCCGCTTCAGCGCCCGGTACTGGCGGCAGGCCAATCTCGCCAGCCAGGCCATCGCCGCCCACCTGTCCGCCGGCTCGTCGCTCACGGTCCGGTACGAGGACTTCGTGGAGGCCCCGGGGCGCGTGCTCGCCAGCATCCTGGAGGCGCTCGGCGAGGACCCCCGGGACCTGCCCCTCGCGCCCTCCGGCGAGCTGCTCCTGACCGGGAACCACACCGTCATCGGCAATCCCGGCCGGGACCTCGTGGGCCAGGTCCGGGTGAGCTCGGACCGCCGGTGGGAGAAGGGCCTTTCGACATGGGACTCGGCGGTCGTGGCCGTCTCCACGTACCCCATGATGCGGAGCTACGGCTACCGCTGGTTCGCCGCCAGGAGGGGCGGGCGCGTCCTCAAGGGGCCGGGCGCCGCCGCCCTCCGCCGACGGCGCAGGCGGGTCACCGCCCTGGCCGTGACGCCCGCGCTGCTGGTCACCCTGGTCTTCGGAGGCTGGTGGCTGCTGGCCGCCTCCACCGCGGCCCCGGTGCGGGGCTTGCTCTCGGTCCGGCCCCTGGCCGAGGTGGCCAGCCACGTGGCCGCGCTGCCGCTGCCCGCCTCGGTGCCCCGCAGCGCCTCGGCCAGGAAGGGGCTCATCCTCAACCATCCCTGGCCGCTCGACCACGCCCGCGTCGGCAAGGGGGAGGCGGAGCACATCGCGAAGGCGTCGGTCCCCGGCCGCCCCCGCGTGGCGGGCGCCGTCCTGGCCAGCACCGAGACCGAGGGCCCCTCGGACGTGGACTGCCTCTGCTGGGTCATCTTCATCCGCCGGGGCGGCTCCCCCGGCTCGGTCTACGCGATCCTGGTCGACGCGCAGGCCGGAAGGCGCGTCTCAGGCCTCTGGGTGGGCCCGGAAGCGGTCCGGGCGGCCTGACGACGCGCCCCGCCGGGGAGAAGTCTCCTCAGCGGTCGAAGAGGGCGGTCAGGTCCCCGTTCCTGGGGTCGCCGGCACCGCCCAGGAGCGGGAGCCCGTAGGCCTCTTCGATCGTCCTCAGCATGCCGTAGTGGTTGCCGGGCGAGGTGTACGCCCCCACCCCCAAAGAGCTGTGGCTGATGACCAGGGTGAGGATGTGGCCGCCGCCCGGGTTGGCGGTGCCGACCCCCGTGTTGTCGCTGCTCCACTCATCCATGGTCACGACCACGGTGGACTCGTAGTCGAGGAACCAGGGCGAGGCCAGCACGGGGGCGAGGTTGGCCTGGAGCCAGGCGTCCCCCTGGGCCACGCTCCCGTTGTGCATGTCGTCCGTCAGGTTGGGCGTGACCCAGACGAAGTCGGGCGCCCCCGCCCCGTCGAGCGCGGAGACCATGGCGGCCGCCCCCGGATAGGGGACGTCGTGGGCCGCGCACCCGTTGGCGAGCACGTCCGAGAAGTAGACGAAGGGGTTGTGCTTCTTGGCGTAGTTCCCGCTCCCGCCCGCGATCGAGCAGGGCGAGGGCATGGACTCCATGTAGGCCGTCCAGGGGATGCCGGCCTGGGTCAGCTGGCTGCCCAGGCTGGGGCCCGCGAAGGGACCGCATCCGGTGCAGTCCGAGCTCACCCCCTGCGTCGACCCACTCACGATGCCCAGGTAGTTGGGCAGGCTGGGGTGCCAGACCCCGTACCAGGCGCTGGCGGAGGCGTACTGCCCGGCGAGGGCGTTGACGTAGGGGGCCGAGCTGCTCCCGATGACAGAGCCGTAGCCCTTGTTCTCCTCCATGATCACC
>JBOHUY010000211.1:0-2345 GCA_050735015.1 Candidatus Dormibacterales bacterium
GCAAGGTCCAGGATCGACGTTTCCTTGGACCGGGAGAGCCCGGCGGCCCGGAAGACCTCGGAGGGCGCCCCCAGAACGGCTTCGGCGTGGAGCCCGTCCGGGAAGCCGGCCCGAAAGCGCCTGTGGATGGCCGCCGCCGCCTTGCCGGCCAGCTGCTGGAAGCAGATCGAGCGGAGAAGGGCGCCGAAGTGGTCGTAGGTGTCGCGCCGAAGCTCGATCGGGCCCACGGCCTCGATCACGCGTGCCAGGGCGGGGTCGGCCGCCGCCACGTGCCGAGTGGCGTCCTGGAGGGCGTCCGCCACCGCGTCAGTCAAGCTGAAGCACCGCCATGAAGGCCTCCTGCGGGATCTCGACGCTGCCCACCTTCTTCATCCGCCTCTTGCCCTCCTTCTGCCTCTCCAGGAGCTTGCGTTTGCGGGTGACGTCCCCCCCGTAGCACTTGGCGAGCACGTCCTTGCGCATGGCGGAAACGGTCTCCCGAGCGATGATCCGGCCCCCCACGGCGGCCTGGATGGGAACCTCGAAGAGCTGGCGCGGGATGATCGTCTTGAGCTTCTCTGTCAGCCTTCGGCCTTGGAACTGGGCGCGGTCACGGGGCACGATCATGGACATGGCGTCCACGGCCTGGCCCCCGACCAGGACGTCCAGCTTGACCAGGTCGGCGCCCCGAAAGCCGATGGGCTCGTAGTCCATGGAGGCGTAGCCCTTGGAGCGCGACTTGAGGGAGTCGTAGAACTCCTGGATGATCTCGGCCAGCGGGATCTGGTACTCCAGCAGCGCCCGTCCGCCGGCCTGGTGCTCGAGCTTGACGTAGGTGCCCCGGCGCTCGTGGCAGAGCTCCATCATGGGGCCCACGTACTCGGCGGGCGTGATCACGCTGAGGCGCACGTAGGGCTCCTCCAGGCGCTCCACCTGGGTCGGGTCGGGCAGGAGCGAGGGATTGTCGATGGCGACCATCTCGCCCGAGCGTAGCCAGACCTGGTACTCAACGGTGGGGGCGGTGGTCACGAGGTCGAGGTCGAACTCGCGCTCCAGGCGCTCCTGGACGATCTCCATGTGCAGCAGGCCCAGGAAGCCGCAGCGAAAGCCGAAGCCGAGGGCGGCCGAGGTTTCCGGCTCGTAGAGGAGGGCGGCGTCGTTCAGCTGCAGCTTCTCGAGCGCCTCCTTCAAGTCCCGGTAGAGATCGGAGTCGCTCGGGAAGAGGCCCGCGTAGACCATCGGCTTGACCCGCCGGTAGCCCGGCAGCGGCGAGGGCGCCCCGTGACGGGCAACCGTCACGGTGTCGCCCACGCGGGCGTCGGCCACGTTCTTGATGGCGGCCGTGAAGTACCCCACCTCCCCGGCCGAGAGCGCCTCCGCCCTCAGCATGCGGGGCGTGAACCAGCCCACCTCGTCGACCTCGTGCACGCGGCCCGTGTTCATCATGCGGACCAAAGTCCCGGGCCGGATCTCCCCGTCCACGACGCGGACGTAGACGATCACGCCCCGGTAGGGGTCGTAGTGGGAGTCGAAGATGAGAGCCCGCAGGGGCCGTTCCGGGTCTCCCGAGGGGGGCGGGATCTCGGCCACGATGGCCTCCAGGATGTCGTCGGCGCCGGTGCCGACCTTGGCCGAGGCGAAGATGGTCTTCTCCAGTGGGATGCCGGTGACCTCGTGGATCTCCTCGGCCACGACCTGGGGCCGGGCGGCGTCGAGGTCGATCTTGTTGACGACGGGCACCAGGGCCAGGCCCGCCTCCACCGCCTGGTAGAGGTTGGCCAGCGTCTGGGCCTCGACGCCCTGGGAGGCGTCCACCACCAGCAGCGCGCCCTCGCATGCGGCCAGCGACCTAGAGACCTCGTAGGAGAAGTCGACGTGGCCGGGGGTGTCGATGAGGTTCAGCTCGTAGTCCTCGCCGGCCCGCGAGCGGTAGCGCATCCGCACCGCCTGCAGCTTGATGGTGATGCCCCGCTCCCGCTCCAGCTCCATGGTGTCGAGGACCTGGTCCACCATCTCCCTCTGGCTGACCGAGCCCGTGCGCTCGAGGAGGCGGTCGGCCAGGGTCGACTTGCCGTGGTCGATGTGCGCGATGATGCAGAAGTTGCGGATCCGGGCCTGCCCGACCGGACCCGAGGGGGAGATCACTGCAACATGGTATCCGTGGGCGTCGAGAGGGCCGGAGGGCGGCCGGGAGGCCGTTTGCTAGACTCGCGGCGGTGCGTTCGAGCATCCCCCTCGGCAAGAGGCTGAGCATGGCCGCCGGCACCGTCCCCCCGAACGAGTCAGTTCCGCGAACTCACCGCCTGAGCTCTCAGGGCACCCTCGTCCGCCGGCGCCGGAGCCGGTACGGCTGGCGCCCCCAGCCG
>JBOHUY010000212.1:0-11964 GCA_050735015.1 Candidatus Dormibacterales bacterium
GGTACGACCTGTACCTGGTACAGTACAGGCGTGGCACTCGACCTGGTTGGCGAGCGCGAGATCGCGATGCGTCTCGGGGTCAAGCCGGGGACGGTCCACCAGTGGCGGAAGCGGGGTCTCCTTCCCGACCCCGTCGCCGTCGTGAGCGCAGTGCCCGTCTGGGAGTGGCGAGTGGTCTTTGGGTGGGCCTCCGCCACGGGCAGGGCCGGCCCCCAGGGCCGGACCGTCGAATCATCCATGGTTCTGCCGGGTGGCGCCGCCGAGGTCCTCGATCGCCTCAGCCGGTCGTCTCTCGCTCGCCACTTCTACCTTGCCGGCGGCACCGGGATGGCCCTCCAGGTCGGCCATCGCGTCTCCCGCGACCTCGATCTCTTCACGAGTCGCCAGACCGAGACCCTTCCAACCCGGCTCGTCCTTGACGAGCTGGGCCATCTGTTCCGCCCCCCCGAGTACACCGTCCGCCTTCGCGAGGCCACCCAGCTCGACCTCGACATCGAGGGGGTGAAGGTCAGCTTTCTCGCCTACCCATTCGCCTTGGAGGAGCGCCTGGTCCGGCGGGGCCCGTTCAAGGTCGCCGACGCGCGCGACATCGCCGCGATGAAGGCGTACTCCATCGGACGCCGTGCGGTGAGCCGGGACTATGTGGACCTCTACTACTCGCTCTCCTCGAACTTGATCTCGATGGACCGACTCTGTGCCAAGGCGGAGCGGGTGTTCGTCCTCGACGCCCGGCCCGTGTTCGACGCTTGGCTGTTCGCCAAGCAGCTCACCTATACCGACGACCTCACTGACTGGAGGAGTGTGATGGACGACGTCCTCGACGAGGACCTCACCTGGGAGGGCGTCAAAAGATTCTTGAACGAGGTTTCGACGCGCTGGCTGCGAGAGCACCTGATCCGCGAGTCCGGGACTGGCGGCGCTCGATGAGCCTGCCCGAGGCGGTCCGGGAGGCCTTCTGGAACCTGGACGCTGCGCATCTGCTCGCCGACCGGGACCAGGACCTGATCATCGCCACGATTCTGCCCCGCGGGGGCAAGGCGGCGGTGCAATGGCTGGTGAGGACCTATGGTCCGGCTGCCATCCGTGACTTCGTGGTCCGGGACGCCGAGGGGCTGCGGATCCTGCCGGAGCCGGACCGAAGGCTCTGGCTGCGGGCGCTGGCGCCCGGCTACCCCGAGCCGGACGGCGCCGATCGCTGGCGAACGGCCCGCCGTGTGCCCCCGGTGGAGCGTCGGCGACCTCCCGGGGGCCCGACCGGGGGAGAGCCTCGGCCGCCTCGCGAGGATCGCTCGTCGTGACGCGACGACCCTCCTCGATCAGCGTGGACGAGACCAGATGCCGATGGCCCTCCTCAGCTCCCGGGTGACGCGAGCGACACGCTCGGCGGCAGGCTTGCTGGCCGATGACGGCGGCCGCGTGCGCGGCGGCGCCCCCGACCGGACACCGAGCCGGCTCCGGCCATGTCGCCGTCCTCCCCTGTCAGGACGTCATCGGGTCCGACGCCGCGCCGCCGACCGGGTTCACGGTCATCATGGGTCGGGTCGCCTTGCCGACCGGTGTGCCCCTGCAGGCGGTGGCCTCCGGAGAGTCGTACCCGGCTGCGCGGCTCTTTGCGAAGGTGGGCCTCATCGTCCGCCGGGGGGCGTCGTTCGACCTCCTCGTCGCCGCCGGCTGGCAGGGCCGGGTCACGTTCGGCTGGGGCAGTCCCGCCAGACGCACCGACCACCTGAGGGTCCCGGGGTGCCGGCCGACCGGACCCATCGACCAGCCCGGCTACCGGCCCGGCGACGCTTGGTTGGTGTACGCGGGCGGCTACTGGGTGCCCGGGCCCGCCTGCGTGTCCGTCAGCGTGAAGGCCGCCACCTCGGCACGCAGCGCACGGATCGGCGTGGGCGCGCCCTGCCCGGGGCGTTGATCCGAATGCCGGGGGGGGCCGGGTTCATGCAGAGACCGGCGCCATCGCCGACCTTCTCCTTCAGGAGCGGGCCCGGGCCGTACTTTAAAGGTCTGGGTCAGGTGCGGCTGCAAACCCATCTCCTGACTTCGACTCTTCGACTCTCGACTCTTGACTTTTATGTAATCTTGTAATACTGTAAGCGCCATGAGTGAGAACGACGAGCTGAAGGGGTGGTTTGCGGGGCGGGTCCCCGAGGGCTGGTTTTCCGGCCCGCCTGAGGTGACCGCCGACCGGGAGGAGATACTGGTCGTGGGCGAGCTGGCCGACGTCGAGGTGGCGGCCGACGCCACGGAGGCGGTGCGGGCGGCGGCCCGCGAGGCCCGCGCGGACGGCTTCCGCCAGGAGACGCGCGAGCACCGGATGCGGATCGCCTCCGAGGCCCAGCACCGGTTCCGGCGCCGGGTCTCCTGGGGGGCGACGTGCGGCGGCGTGCGCAAGCTCTTCACGGTTCACAGCGCGCCCGCCATGACGCGCCTGCGCATGGAGGACAGGGCCGTCCTCGACACGCTCGTGGACGCCGGGGTCGCGCGCAGCCGGAGCGAGGCGCTGGCCTGGTGCGTGCGGCTGGTGGGCGCCAACCAGTCCAGGTGGATCGAGGACCTGCGGGGCGCGCTCACCAACGTGGAGAAGGTCCGCTCGGGGGGCCCCCCCGAGGCCTGACCCGACCCAGGGGGCGCGCGTACGGCCGTCGCGCGCCCCCTTGCGGCCCCCCCGGCGATGTGCAAAATGTGAGTGTGTCGCCGTCACAATTGAGTGGTCCTGCGGGTCGCGTCAGGCGCTGGGGGGCGCGGCACGAGAGGGCCCGGGCGGGGGCCCGGTTCCTCCGCCGGCACTGGCTCCCGGTGATCTCCGTGGTCTCGCTCCTGGCCCTGGTCCTGGTCGTCAACCCGGTCAGCCTGGTGGGGGTCTTCAGGCGGGTGCGACCGGTCCCCCTCCTTCTCATGTTCCCCGTCACCGTCCTCATCTACGTGCTGCGGGCGCTGGGCTGGGGCGTCACGCTGCGGCGGATCGGGATCCACATCTCGCTCTGGCGGACGATCTCGGTCATGTTCGCCGGCAAGACTCTGGTCTTCCTGCCCGTGGGGGACCTCGGCCGCGTGGCGTACATCGAGGAGCTGGGCGCGGAGGGGCACGACGCGGGCGAGGTGACCGGCACCATCGCCTTCCAGGAGCTCTTGTACATGACCATCATGGGGCTCGCCATCGTGCCCGCGGCGGTCAGCCATCCCGACATCGGCGTGCTCGCCGTGGGCCTGACCGTGGTCCAGGTCAGCGTCTTCGGGGTCCTGCTCTGGGGTTCCGCCTACGAGTGGGCCCTGTCCACCGTGGAGCGGGTCAGGCTCCTGAGGCGCTTCCACCCCCAGCTCAAGCACGTACGGCCCGCCTTCCTGCACCTCTTCCACCCGCCCACGGCGGCCGCCGTCGTGGTCTGGAACGCGTGCGCGGTGGTGGCCGCCTTCTTCCTGTTCGAGTTGGCGCTGATGGCCGTGGGCGTGCACGGGATCACGTTCGTGCAGGCGGCCTTCATCTACGCGCTGGGACATATCCTGGCCGCGTTGAGCTTCCTGCCCGGGGGCGTCGGCGCTTACGAGGGCATCCTGACCGCCTTCATGGCACTCCACGGCGTGCCGCCCTCCCAGGGCGCGGCGGCGGCCCTCCTCTACCGCGCCTTCAACGACATCCTCATGGCGGTCGTGGGGCTAGGCGCGGCCGGCCTCTTGCGCCACTGGGCGGCTGCGGCCGCGCGGGCGCCCCGGCGCTCGCGGCGCAAGAAGCCCGCGGCATGACCTCCTCGGCCCGGCCCCGGTCCCGCCGACGGCTGCCCGCCGAGCAGGATGAGGCCGCCTTCACCGCCGCCCTGGCCGCCTCTGTGGAGGCCCTGGAGGCACAGGGCATCCAGCACTGCGTGATCGGCGGCCTCGCCTCGGCGGCCGTGGGCCGCCCGCGCTGGACACGCGACATCGACTTCTTGGTCCGTCCCGGGGACGCCCGGCGCGGTCTCGAGACCCTGGCCCGGGCCGGGTTCGAGACCGAGGAGACAGACCAGACCTGGCTCTACAAGGCCTGGCTCAAGGGCGTCCTGGTGGACGTCATCTTCCAGGTCCGGGGCATCTACATGGACGACGAGATGGCGGCCCGGGCCCGCCCCGCGCAGGTGCTCGGGGTCCCCTTCAGGGCCGTCTCCCCGGAAGACCTCCTGGTCATGAAAGCGATCGTGCACGAGGAGAAGACGCCCCGGCACTGGCACGACGCGCTGGCCGTCTTGGGGGCCGGCTCCCAGATCGACTGGGACTACCTCGTGCGGCGGGCGAAGGCGGGCCCCCGCCGGGTCCTGAGCCTTCTCGTCTACGCGCAGTCCAACGACCTCATCGTCCCCGACGAGCCCATCCGCAGGCTCGTGGACCTCGTCTATGCCCAGGGGTAGGTCCGAGGAGCGGCTCGACCAGCCGGGCAGGCTCCACCACCTGGTGGCGCGCATCCGCGGGCGCCTGGCCCTTGACCCCCGTGTCGGCGAGCTCCACGTGACCGTGGCGCTGACCGAGGAGATGGTCACCCTGGGCGGCCGCGTGGCGACCGAGGCGCGCCGGCGGGCCGCGGCCCAGGTGGCGGCCGAGGTCATCGCCCTGGCGGCGCCGGGGCTCAGGGTCAGAAACCTCATCGAGCTGGAGGAGGTGGCGGCGCCGCCGCCCGAGCCGGAGCGACTGTGAGCCTCACCATCGCCGCCACCGCCGACCTTCACTTCGGGGAGGACTCGGGGGGCCGCCTCGCCCCCTACCTGGAGCTCGTCGAGGGTGCCGCCGACCTCCTCCTCCTGGCCGGTGACCTGACCCGCACCGGCGACCCGGGCCAGGCGGCCGTGCTGGCCGACGAGCTGCGCGGGCTGCGCGTGCCCGTGTTCGCCGTGCTCGGCAACCACGACCACCACCTGGGCCGCGCGGCCGAGGTGGCGGCCGTTATGGAGGCGGCCGGCGTGGAGGTCCTGGAGGGGTCGGGAGCGGTCGTCGAGGCGGCCGGCATGAGGCTCGGGGTGGCCGGCGTCAAGGGCTTCGGCGGCGGCTTCGCGGGGGCCTGCGGGACCGAGTTCGGGGAGCCCCAGATGAAAGCCTTCGTGTCCCATGGGCGGGAGCGGGCGGAGTGCCTGGCCGCCGCCCTCGCCTCGCTTGCGGGCCGCTGCGACGCCCTCGTCGCGCTCACCCACTACTCCCCCGTCCGGGGCACCCTGGTGGGGGAGCCGCTGGAGCTCTACCCCTTCCTGGGCAGCCACCTGCTGGGGGAGGTCATCGACGCCGCGGGGGTGCGGGTGGCCTTGCACGGGCACGCGCACGCGGGCAGCGAGCGGGCCTCGACCCCGGGCGGGGTCCCGGTCCGGAACGTGGCCCAGGCGGTCACGGGCAGGCCATTCACGCTCCTCTCCCTGGCCGCCGCCGGGGCGTCTGAGGCCTGGCCGCGGGCGGCCGCCGGGGGCGCCCCCGAGGAGCCCTGAAGGGGGTTCCGCGTAACCGGCGGGGGTAAGGCTCAACTGAGGAGTTGAAGGTGGAGCTGGGGGCGCGCACGATCACGGCATGGAAGGCCCTCCGCGGATCGACGACCCGGCCTTGACCGACGGCCCGGCCACCCGCCCGCGCCCGGAGGCCCCCCGCGCCGAGGTTCTCGCCTTCCCGGCGGGCCGCCTTTCGAGCGAGATCGCCCTGGAGGAGCTGGACGGCGTGTACGCATTCATCCACGCCCGGGTCGGCAACCGGCCCGACGCGGAGGACCTGACCCAGCAGGTGGCCTTGAAGGCCATCCCCCGGCTGCGCGAGGGGGCGGCGGCGGCCTCGGTCAGGGCCTACCTCTTCGCCACGGCGAGATCGGTCCTGGCCAGCTTCTGGTCAGAGCGCTTCAGCCATCCCGAGGCCGCTCTCGAGGAGGACGCCGTCCTCCCCTTCGAGGCCACCGAGCCGGCGAGCGGCGCCGCCGAACGCGTCGCCCGCCTCCTGGAGGGGCTGCCCGAGAACTACCGGCGCGTGCTGGAGCTGAGGTTTCTGCGCGGCTACTCGCTCAAGGAGGTGGCGCGGGAGATCGGGACCACGGTCGGGAACGTGAAGGTCATGCAGTACCGGGCCCTTCGGCGGGCGGCGGGGATGGGCGATGTCTGAGCGCGGCCGGGGTCCCGAGGGCGAGGAGCGGCGCCGGGCGAAGCGCGTGGACGAGGTCGCCTCGCGCCTCCTGGCCGGGCGCCGCCTGCCCCCCCGCATGGGCGGCGACGAGCGCGTGGTGCGGGCCGCCGCCCGCATGGCCGCGGCGCGCGAGGGCTACGCGCGCATGTCGCCCGCCTTCCGGGCCCGGCTGGAGGCCCGGCTGGGAGGGGGCGCCGAGGGGGGGATGACCCGGCGCAACCTGCTCTTCGCCGGCGCCGCCGGGCTGGCCGCGCTGGCGGGCGGGGTGGTGGGGCTGGAGGCGGGCCGGCTGACGGGTGCGACGGGCGCGCCCGCCGCCGTCCCGGGCTCCCTGATCGTGCCCGAGCCAGGGCGCTGGATCCCGGTCGCGGCCATGGCCGACCTCCCCGAGGGCCAGGGCGTCAAGGTCCGGGCGGGAGCGGTCAGCGCGTACCTCTTCAGGCGCGGGGAAAGCGTCTCCGCCGTCTCGGCCATCTGCTCGCACCTCCCCTGTGACCTGAGGTGGATGTCCTCGGAGGGCCTGCTCTTGTGCCCCTGCCACCAGAAGACCTTCACGACCGCCGGGCACTCGACCTCGACCGCCTACCCCATGCCGGACCTGAACAAGGTCATGGTCAAGGTGGAGGCGGGCCAGGTCCTCGTGCGCGGAACCTGACCGGACCGGCGCCCGCGGCCCGGCTCCCCGCGCTGCCGGGGAGGCGAGGGCCGGTATCATGCCGGGGGCGGGGCCGTCGCGGCGCCTCTCCGCCCGACTGCAGCAAGGTGGTGTACCGATGAGTTCGTTCTTCACCTCGCCCTCCTTCCTACTCACGTCCGAGTCGGTCACCGAGGGGCATCCGGACAAGGTCTGCGACCAGATCTCGGACGCGGTCCTGGACGGCCTCCTGGCCCAGGACCCCGACTCCCGGGTGGCGTGCGAGGCGGCCATCACCAAGGACTTCCTGGTCGTCCTGGGCGAGGTCACGACGCAGGCCTACCTGGACATCCAGAGGACGATTCGGGAGACCCTGGCCGGGATCGGGTACGTGGACGAGGCGAGCGGCTTCGACCCCGACCACGCCCAAACCTCCGTCTACCTCAAAGAGCAGTCCCCGGAGATCTCGCACGCCGTCAGCCACTCCCTGGAGGAGCGCACGGGCGAGCTGGAGGACGACCCCTTCGAGCTCCAGGGCGCCGGCGACCAGGGCATGATGATCGGCTTCGCCTGCCGGGAGACGCCCGAGCTGATGCCGCTCACCATCTCCCTCGCGCACCGGCTCTGCCGCCGCCTGGCCGAGGTCCGCAAGGAGGGCACCCTGCCCTTTCTGAGGCCGGACGGCAAGTCCCAGGTCACCGTCGAGTACGAGCTGGGCAGGCCACGCCGCATCGCGGCCGTGGTCGTCTCCGCCCAACACTCCCGCGAGGTCACCACCGAGCAGATCGAGGCGGGCGTGCGCGAGGCAGTCATCGACCCCGTCCTGCCCCGCCACCTGGTCGACGCCCGCACGCGCGTCATGGTCAACCCGAGCGGCCGCTTCGAGCTGGGCGGCCCCGGCGCCGACGCCAGGCTGACCGGCCGCAAGATCATCGTTGACACCTACGGGGGCATGGCCCGCCACGGCGGCGGCGCCTTCAGCGGGAAGGACCCCAGCAAGGTCGACCGCTCGGCCGCCTACGCCGCCCGCTGGGTGGCTAAGAACCTGGTCGCCGCCGGGCTGGTGGAGCGCTGCGAGGTGCAGCTCTCCTACGCCATCGGCCGCGCCCACCCGACCTCGGTGGCGGTCGAGGACTTCGGCACCGCGGTCGTGCCCGAGGACGAGCTGGGCGCCCTCGTGAGGCGGCACTTCGACTTGAGGCCGGGGGCGATCGTGGCCGGCCTCGGGCTCAGAAGGCCGATCTACCGCCCCACGGCTGCCTACGGCCACTTCGGCCGAGATGACCTGGAGGTGCCCTGGGAGTCGACGGAGGCGGCTGAGCGCCTCCGGACGGACGCCTCCCGCACCGTCCCCGCGAGCGGCTGACGCGCGGCCCGCGGGAGCCTGTCGATAGACTTCGGGCGAGTTGAGCCGGCCCGTCCGCGCGCGCCTCTACGACACGCTGGCAGGCGCCGTCGGGCCTCTCCCGCTGGCCGTCGACGAGTCGGGGACACCGTTCTTAAGGCTCTACGTCTGCGGGGTCACGCCATACGACTCCGGGCACATGGGCCACGCCTTCACTTTCGCCTGCTTCGACGTCCTGGTCCGGCACCTGGAGTCGCAGGGCGTGCGCGTGTGCTACGTGCAGAACGTGACGGACGTCGACGACCCCCTCTTCGAGCGCGCGCGGCGCCGGGGGGAGGACTGGAAGGCGCTCGCGGAGCGCGAGCAGGACCGGCTTGTGGCCTCCATGGACCGCCTCGGCTGGCGGCGCCCGGACGTCATGCCGCGCGTGTCCGAGGAGATCCCGGCCATCCTCTCGGCGGTGGAGAGGCTCTCCGAGCTGGGCGTCGCCTACCAGGCTGACGCGCTCTACTTCGACGCCTCCACTTACTCCGGCTACGGGCACCTCTCCCGGCGCTCGCGCCGCTCCATGGTCCGCAAGCTCCGTGACGAGGCCCTTTTGGGGCTGGTCGGGAAGGGGCACAAGGCGGACGCGCTCGATTTCCCGCTCTGGAGGGCCTCGGAGGCCGGCGAGCCGGCCTGGGACTCGCCCTTCGGGCCCGGGCGCCCGGGCTGGCACATCGAGTGCTCGGCCATGGCCATGAGGTACCTGGGCGAGCAGGTGGAGATCCACGGCGGCGGCCGCGACCTCGTCTTCAGCCATCACGAGTCGGAGCGCGCCCAGAGCGAGTCGCTGACCGGCTGCGCGCCCTTCGCCAAGACGTGGATGCACACCGGCATGGTGCGTTTCCAGGGCCGCAAAATGAGCAAGTCGCTGGGCAACCTGGTCGTCACCGAGGAGGTGCTGGGAGGCTCGCCCGCCGCCGCCGTGCGCCTCTACCTGGCCTCCCACCATTACAGCCGGGACTGGAGCTTCAGGTGGGAGGGCCTGGCGGGGGCGAGGGCCCTGGCGGCGAGAATCCGGCGCCTCATCGGGGCCGACCGGGGCCGGCCCGGGCCCCCGCCGGCGCGGGCCGCGGCCCCCTTGGTGGAGCAGTTCCGGGAGGCCCTCGACGACGACCTCGACACGCGCGGCGCGGTGCTGGTCCTGCGCGCTGCGGTCAGGGCTCGCGAAAAGGCGGCGGCGGCCTGGATGCTGGGCGTTCTGGCCGGGGACGCCTCCCTGGCGTGACCGGGCCCTTTCTCAGTCGATCGCCTCGAGTGGGGCGCCGCAGTTCGGGCACTCCATCTCGGGCCCGATGGTGACGGCGGTCTCGCAGACCGGGCAGAGGACGTCCACGCCGACGCTCGAGGTGGACTCCGACTCTGCCTCGGCCTGGTCGGCCATGGCCCGCGGGACCTCGGCCAGGTCGAACGCCGGCGCGCCGCAGCTGAGGCAGGCCCAGCCCGGCTGCCGCGTCCGGTGGTCCTGGTAGGCGCCCTCGGCGTCCACGATCAGCTCCGGGTCGATGACGCGGAAGAGCGAGCCCCCGCAGCCGGCCGAGCAGGTCAGCCACATTCCCTGAGGTTAGCGCCGCCGCGGCCAGCCGCCGCTCGCGGGCGACGGCCCCAGGGCCCGCCGCGCCCCTGTGCGAGACTGCCCCGGTGAAGGCGCTCCTGCTGGGCGTGGTGGTCGCGCCTGCCGCCATCATCCTCATCCTCTCCATCCGGCCGGGCGGCCTTCGGAGGCAGCTGCGGATGGCGGCCCGGCGCCTGCGCCTCGCGCTCGTGCTGGCGGGCGTCTACTTGGCGCTGGCCCTGGGGCTGCGCATCGCCTTTTCCCAGAGCGCCGTGGAGACGTGGGGGACCCTGGGCGTGGCCGTGATCCTGGCCCTTGTCTTCATCGTGCTCGCGGCCGACCCTCCGGTGGGAGGGCGCCCGAGGATGTGAAGGGGTCCCAAGCGGGCGCGCTCAGCACGCACATCCTCAAACCGGAGCCCGAACGGTATCCGGGCTCGCATTCGCCGAGGCCTGGGCGCTTCGCGCCGCCTCTCGCGTGACCGTCACGGCCTCGGCCGAGCTTTTGATCGCACCCGGCCATCGGCCGACGATCGTCGTCGAGCGCTACGACCGCATGATCGTCGATGGGGCGATCGGCCGTACACACCAGGAAGATCTTTGTCAGCTGCTCGGTCTCATGCCTGCCGACAAGTACGCGCGATCGGAAGGCCCGCCTACGGCATCGCTGCGCCGGCTGGCGGCGATCCTATTCGCCTGGGCGGCAGATCCGACCGTCGAACTCCAGCGCCTGCTCGAGCACGTGACGGTGACGGTCGCGCTCGGGAACGCCGACGCACACGCAAAGAACCTCTCCGTCGTGCACTCCGGCCGCGGAACGGTCGCGCTCGCGCCCGTTTATGACGTCTCCCCGACGCTCTTCTTTCTCCCCTCGACCCGGCAGGCCGCATTGCCCGTCGGCCGCAAGTGGCGGATCGATGAGATGGAGCGGTCCCATCTGCTGGCCGAGGTCCGCGGGTGGGGGATGCCGGAGCGCGTCGCGCAAATGGTGATCACGAACGCCCTTGAGCGGTTCGATGTTGGGCTCGCGGACGCCGACGCCGCGTATCCGGGAACGCCACCCGGCATGCGGGACGTCGTGCGCCGGCAGTTCGAACGCCTGGCGAGGAGTGGCTTCTAGCGCCAGGCCTTGTCTGGCCTCGGAGCGAGTCTTTCTGATATCCGGCCATAATCCATGGTTCGCAGAAGGACGCGCCCGAGATGAGGCCGAGGCGTCAACTCAACGCTAGGAACGGCGCGTACCCAGACGGGAGGCTCGGCTAGGCGCCGATATCGGCAACCGCTGGCGCGTGTCACGGCTCTGGTCGACGACCTCCTGTCGAATCGGGGAAGTCGAGGACGTCCTGCGATGCCCAGCCAAGTGCGCACTGTGGCGCGCGGATACTTCGGCGGCACCGAGCAGAATGCCGACGCCGGGGTCGGTCGTGTGGTGCGGGACCTTAACCGACGTCCTTGCCGGCCCGTTGTTGTCTGCCTAGGCTGCCCGCTTGTGGAGCAGCTCCGGACCAGGTTCCGCTTCGACTTTGCCGACCTGAGGCCGGCCCCGCTGCGCGTCGTCGCCCCCGCGCCCATGCCCCTGCCGGAGGAGGCCAGGGTGATGGCCGCGGGCGCGCGTCCCTGGTGGCTCCGGCCCCTCCTACCCCTCTTCAGGTCGGGCGCGCCGCTCCGGGTGGACGTCACGAGGGAAGCCTCCCCGGTGCTGGCGGCCCGGCTCCGGGACGGGATCGCCGCCGCCATCGCGTCGGCGGGCGGCGAGGCGGGGGTCCAGGTGGTGACCTGGACGGACGGCCTGGCGGCTGGCTCCGGCAAGGTCATGGGGATCCCCCCAGCCCCCGATCTGACCCTGGTCCCGGCCGAGGTCGAGGCGGGGAGCGCGGAGGCCGCGAAGCGCGCCCGCGCGCGCCTGGGCGGCGAGGCCTGGCTGGTGGTGGCGGACGGCCAGGCACCCTGGGCCCTGGAGGCTCTGGGGGCGGCGGGGAGCTCCAAAGGTCCGTCCGTGGGACCGGCCGGGGGGGGCTGGGAGAGGGCCCTGCGGGTGCCCCTGGTCACCGCCGCCGACCTCGGCGCCGGGCGGGGGCACCCGACCCCTTTCGCCGTTGCCTGCGCCACCTTGGCCATGGCCGTGGTCAGACGGCACCGGGAGCTCCAGCGGTGACGCTGAGGACGGCGCTTGGGGTCCTGGTCGCGGCGGGGACGCTTGCGTCCTGCGCTCGCGCCCTGCCGCCAGCGCCGGCGCGGGCGCCCTCGCTCACCGCCGCCGGCGCCCTGCGGG
>JBOHUY010000213.1:0-5993 GCA_050735015.1 Candidatus Dormibacterales bacterium
CAGCACCACCACCAAGCGGTCGTCGCTGTCGCTCTCCAGAAACTCATTGAGGGCCAGAAGCGGGGCTGTACGCTGTAGCTCATCGAGTACCTCGGCGTTGGCGTGGACGTGGTCTTGACAGGAGCGATTCTCGCCGATCGCGGTCGGGGTACTCGGCCTCCCCATCCGCCGATGTGGGTAGAAAATGGCTCCCGGCGCCGTCCAGCCACATCGCCGAACTCAGGACCGTGGGTATCGCCTCCTCGGTGTCATTCCTGGGTGGGGAACGTCCCGTCTTTGGTGTGATTCTGGCTGAGGGAATGCGGGCCATTTGACATGCTGTCAACGGAGGTTTAGGATAAGCTGATGGACGTCATCCACGTCGCGAATGTGCCCCAGTTACCGGACGAGAAGATCAATGACCCGGCTCTCCAGTCTGTGATCGCTAAGGCGGCAGTCACGCAGAGCCCCCCGCCCTCTTGGTATCGCACCATGGGGAACAACCCCGAGGTCGCAGTCGAATTTGCTCGCTACTGGGATATGCTCCACCGCGGCGGGACCGTTCCCCACCGGATCAAGGAGTTGTGCAGGCTGCAGATCGCGCAGATGATCGGCTGTGAATTCTGTGCACGGCAAACCTCCGATCCTGCCAACATCACAGATGAAGAGCGCCTGTCTTGTGCGCTCCCGAACTGGGAGCACCCGGACAAAATGACTGCCGCCGCTCTCCACTACGCCCGGACCCTGGTCCTCGATGACGGAAGGGATGAGGAAGTTTACGCCGAACTTGGGGGGTACTATTCGGCTGCCGAGATCATCGAGATGTCGGCGTTTTTCATGCTGACGATGGGTGGGAACCGGATGGCGAAGAGTTGGTCCATCGAGCCGCACAAGGACAATTCCGCCATTCCGGTCGGGGTCATGTCGGTGAGTGGCCACTAGGCAGCGATTCTCGACGATGCAGGGCGCTGGCGCGAAGTCGTCAGGATTCGACACCTAATGCGGCCAGCTCGTCCAAAGAGCTCTCTACCCGAGGCATGAACCTCGTCCGTTCGTAATTATATGCGTTGGCCAGGCGGGCCTCGACAGGCTTGGCCAGGTGGCGGCCGGCCGCCCGCGACGGCCCGGCTCCTCCAGCTCGACCCGATAGCCCTCCTCTAGCCCTCCTCGCAGTCGCCCCTGACCCGGCACACCGGAGGGATGGTCTGGGTCCCGCCCTGCCGGAGTCTCCAGCGCCGCGGTCGATGATCCATGAGCCCCTGCAGCGGAACCCTGTTCCAGAGAGCGAACCGGTTTTGACTGCGGCCAGCGATCGAGCCTAGCATTTAGGCAGCGGTGGTGCCGAGGAGCGTGGTCTAGCGCGATGCAAGGGTTGCTCGAGCAGACCCTCAACGGAGTGACCTTCGCGGGTCTGCTCTTCTTGCTCGGAAGCGGTTTCACCCTCATCTTCGGGCTGATGAGGGTGGTCAACCTCGCGCACGGCGCCACCTACCTGCTGGGCGGCTACGTTGGGTACACGGCCGCGCTCGTCACCCACAGCTGGGTCGCCGCCCTCATCGCCGGCGCGCTGTCCATGGCGCTGTTCGGGATCGTGCTCGAGCGGGGGCTCCTCAAGCACATCGAGGGGTTGCCGTTCCCGCAGCTCCTGCTCACGTTGGGGATCGCCTTCATCGTCGGCGACATGTCGCTGGCGATCTGGGGCGGCGACCCGCTCAGCGTCCAGATGCCGGGGGCCCTCAACGCCTCCTCGCACCTGGGGCCGATCACCTACCCGAACAGCCGCCTCTTTATCCTCGGCGTCGCCATCGTCGTCGCCATCGTGCTCTACTGGCTGATCGGGAGGACGCGAACGGGCGCCGTCATCCGCGCCGGTGTCGACGACCGCGAGATGGTGAGCGCACTGGGGATAAACATCAACCGGACGTTCACCGCCGTCTTCGTGCTGGGCACCCTCCTGGCGGGGCTGGCCGGCGTGCTCGGGGCCTCGGTGCTGACGCTCTACCCGGGCGCCGACTCCGACGTCCTGATCTTCGCGCTGGTGGTCGTGATCGTGGGCGGCATGGGTACCCTCCGGGGCGCTGTCGCTGGCAGCCTGGTGGTCGGGCTGCTCGAGAACTACGGGCAGGCCTACTTCCCAGACCTCGCCTACTTCTCGCTCTTCGCCCCCATGGTCGTCATCCTGCTGGTCCGGCCCCAGGGCCTGTTCGGGAGGAAGGCCGCGTGACCGGCCTCGGGTACCGCGGGCGGCGCCCGCTGGCCGCCATGGAGACCCCGTGATGGCCCCCGCGGGCCGTGCGGGCACGGCCGCCATCAACCTCTTGCTCCGCCGTGCCCGCTGGCTGCAGGCGGCGCTGGCCGTGATCGTGTTGCTGATCGCCGTGCTCATCCCCCAGGACGGCTCCGCCTTCTACACCGCCCTCGCGCTCAACATCCTCGTCTTCGGCCTCCTCGCCATGAGCCTGGACCTGATGGGCGGCTACACCGGCCTCGTCTCGCTGGGCCAGGCGGCGTTCCTCGGCGTCGGCGCCTACGGCATCGCGGTGGCCGAGGCGCGGGGCCTCGGCGCTTGGCCGGCGATCGGGATCGCCCTCCTCGGCACGGCGGTGGTGGCTGCCGTGTTCGGGATCATCGCGGTGCGCGTGAGCGGCATCACGTTCGTCATCCTCACCCTGGCCCTGGGGCAGGTGATCTGGGGCCTCGCCTATCGCGACGTCTCCATCAGCGGGGGCGACAACGGTCTCTCGATCGCGGCCCGTCCGGAGATCGGCCCCGTCAACTTCACGGACCCGGTCGCGTACTACTACTTCACCCTGGTGGTGGTCGTCGCCTGCGCGCTGCTGCTGCGCGCGATCGTCCACTCTCCGTTCGGGCTGTCCCTACGCGGGATCCGGGACAACGAGGCGAGGATGCGGACGCTGGGTTACAACGTGCTGCTGCACAAGTACATCGCCTTTTTCATCTCGGGCCTTTTCGGCGGCATCGCCGGCATCCTCTTCGCGTTCTACAACCTCTACATGAGCCCCACAGCGATCGACTTCTCGCACAACGGGAGCGTGGTGCTGATGGCGGTCGTGGGCGGGCTGGGGACGCTCTGGGGCGCGATCGTGGGGGCCCTGGTGGTGGTCGTCATGCAGCAGTGGGTGAGCATCTACTTCGCACGTTGGGAGACGCTCCTGGGGATCATCTTCGTGCTCACCATGCTCTTCGCCCGGCAGGGCATATGGGGATCCGCGGTGGCCGGCTTCCAGCGGCTGGCGAAGCTGTCCGGTGCCGCCGAGGCGGTGCTGCCGAAGGGATCGCTGAGGCAGGCCGAGGCCGCGCAGACGGGCAGGCAGAAGGAGTTGGAGCGGATGGAGAGGGTGGGGAGGGACGGCCCCTGAGATCGGTCCGACGTTGATGGCGGCACCGCCGCGCGGCGGCGGCCACTAAGGAGGTGCGCACGTGAGACGGGTGATGAGAGGTCGCTGGCTGGCCTGCTTGGTGGTTTCGGCGTTGGGGGTGGCCGCCTGCGGCGGCTCGGGCGGATCGGGCAGCTCCAGCGGCTCGCCCATCAAGGTCGGCGGCATCCTGCCCTTCACGGGTGTCTTCGCACCCAACGCCGCCGACCTCAAGGCGGGCTGGGACCTGGCCGCCAAGGACTTCGGCACGAAGGTCGACGGCCATCCCATCCAGTCCACCTTCCTCGACGCGCACAGCGATCCCAATGCCGGGCTCAGCGACGCCCGCCAACTCGTCGACAGCAACCACGTCAACGTCCTCATCGGGCCCATCACGGCAAGCGTCGGGCTCTCGGTCCGCAGCATCGTTGCCAGCAGCGGCGTGCCCACCCTCTACCCGTCCGCCTGCCCGGACGAGCTGGCCACCACCGACAAGCTCCCCAACATGGTCATGACCGGCTGGACCTGCGACCAGCCGACCCTCAACTTCGGCAAGTACGTCTACGACAAGCTCGGCTACCACCACGTCACCACCATCGGGCTCGACTACGCCTTCGGGTGGCAGGTGATCGGCGGGTTCGTCGCCACCTTCGAGAAGGCGGGCGGCACCATCGACAAGAAGATCTGGGCACCCATCAACACCGAGGACTACAGCCCGTACGTATCCGAGGTCTCCTCCAACACCCAGGCCGTCTTCGCCCTCATGGCTGGGAGCGCGTCCGTGCGCTTCACGCAGGCCTACAAGGCCTTCGGCCTCAAGGGCAAGATCCCCCTCATCGGCGGCGGCACCCTCACCGACTACTCGGCCATGCGCTCGGAGGCGCCGGACACGGTGCTCGGCGTGATCACCGCGCTGCAGTACGCCGACGGCCTTAACACCCCCGAGAACAACAAGTTCGTCAGCGAGTACAAGGCCGCGACCGGCCACTACCCCTCCTACTACGCGTCGACCGGGTATACGACGTACGAGTTCCTCTACAAGTCCCTGCAGTCCGTGCACGGTGACGTGAGCAAGCGCGCGGGGCTGGTCAAGGCCTTCAAGACCGTTAAGGTCGTCTCGCCGAAGGGCCCGATAAAGATCAGCTCGACGACCAACTCGCCCATCCAGAACATCTATATCCGCAAGGTGGAGATGGTGAACGGCGCCCTTCGCAACGAGGTCATCGCCACCATCCAGAACAGCCCCCCCTGGGGGCCCCTTACCGAGAGCGAATGGCTGAAGCTGGCGACGAGCTACACCCGCGACAACCCGGCATGACCGGAGGGCGCTGCGCCCTCCGGCTGGATCACGTGACGCGCCGCTTCGGCGGCGTGACAGCGGTTTCGGAAGTCTGCATCGAGGTACGGGAAGGGAGCCGTCACGGCATCATCGGGCCCAACGGGGCCGGCAAGACCACGCTCTTCAACGTGATCAGCGGCGAGCTGAAGGCGACCAGCGGGCGGGTGGAGATCTTCGGTCGCAACGTGACCAGGGCCTCCCCCAACCACCGTGTCGGGCTCGGCATGGGCCGCACCTATCAGATCACCCGCACCTTCGCCACCCTTTCCGTGAGGGAGAACCTGACCCTCGCCATGCACGGGTTGAGGAGGTCCAAGCTGTCGCTGCTCAGGCCCTGGCGCCGTTATGCCGCCGTCGGGCGAGCGGTCGACGAGCTGGCGGCGCGGTTTGAGCTCGGCGGCCGGCTCGACGACACCGTGGCCAACCTCTCCCACGGCGAGATGCGGCAGCTCGAGATCGCGCTGGCGTTGGCGCTCCAGCCCCGGGTGCTGCTCTTGGACGAGCCCGGCGCCGGCCTCGCGCCCGGCGAGCGGGTCAAGCTGCGACAGGTTTTCGGGCAGCTGCCGGAGGGGCTGACCCTGGTCATGATCGAGCACGACATGGACCTCATCCGGACGGTGGTCGACACCATCTCCGTGCTCCACTTCGGGGAGCTGGTGGCGGAGGGGACGACGGCGGAGATCCAGAGCAACCCCACCGTCCGGGAGATCTATCTCGGCACGGGGGTCTGAACGTGCTCGAGATCGAGGACATCCACACCTTCCGGGGCGAGAACTACGTGCTCCAGGGCCTCAACATGGAGGTGCCCGACGGCGCCTGTACGACCGTTCTCGGACGCAACGGGATGGGCAAGACCACGCTCATGCGCAGCGTGATGGGTCTCAGCCCTCCTCGCGAGGGGCAGATCCGGCTCAACGGCGTCGACCTCACCCAAAGGAAGCCTTTCGAGATCGCACAGCAGGGGTTGGCGCTCGTCCCCCAGGGCCGGCACATATTCCCCTCGCTCTCGGTCGAAGAGAACCTGACCCTGGCGGCCCGCAAGAGCTCCGACGGCGGCGCCCCGGAGTGGTCCTTGGACCGCGTCTACGATCTCTTCTCGAACCTCAAGATGCGGCGCCGGAACCGGGGCGGCCAGCTCTCGGGCGGCGAGCAGCAGATGCTCGCCATTGCGCGCGCCCTCGTCACCAATCCGACCTTGCTCCTGCTCGACGAGCCGTTCGAGGGCCTCGCGCCGAGCCTCTCCGAGACGCTGGTCGAAAGTCTGATCCGCATCCGCAAGGAAGGGGGATGCGCCATCC
>JBOHUY010000214.1:0-1706 GCA_050735015.1 Candidatus Dormibacterales bacterium
GGCGCGGGGGGAGCGGGCGTCGCCCACCTGGCCTGCCACGGCGGCGGCCAGGACCAAGATCAGGGGCAGGACGGCGCCCGCGATCACCCCGCCCCCGTCCCCAGGCTGGGGCCGGCCGGCGCGCCCGGCACGTAGGGCGCCCCGATACTGGCGGCGCTGGAGTTGACGACGTTGACCAGGCCCTGGTCGAAGACGGTGATCCCGCCCAGCTTGGGTCCGCTGGGGATGATCCCCACCCAGAGCAACGCCGCTGCCAAGATCCCCAGGTACCAGACCTCCGCGAGCGAGGCGTCGCGCGGCGCCGGGGCGTCGGGGTTGGGGGGCCCGAACATGACCCGATAGAGGAGGGCGGCCACCGCCAGCCCGGCGGCGGCCAAGCCCACGGACAGCCCGAAGGCCGCCTCGGGGGCCGACCGCAAAGAGCCCATGAGCGCGAGCAGCTCGGCCGTGAAGGTGGCGAAGCCGGGCACGCCGACGACCGCGAACCCGGCCAAGACCAGCATCCAGGCCAGCACCGGCATGCGGGGCCCGAGGCCGCCCAGCAGCGCGAAGCTGCGCGTCTGGGCCCGCTCGGCGATGGTGGCGCAGGCGCCGTTGATGAGGGCGGCGGCGAGCCCGCCCGCGAAGAGCGCGAGCACGGCCGCGTCCATGGAGAGGGGGGTCAGCCCGGAGATGGCGAGCGCGGCCACGCCCGAGGGCACCATGGAGGCGTAGGCGCCCATCCTCCTGAGGTCTTTCGACCCCACCGCCCCCAGCGCCCCCCAAAGAGCGGTGGCGACGCCCATGCCCCCTATCAGCGGCGCCATGTAGCGGGCGGCCTCGTGCTCCCCGCCCACGAGCAGGCGCACGAGCAGGTACCCGCCCAGCCGCGCCGCCACCCCGGCCATGACGACGGCCACGCCCGGGGGCGCCTCGGCGAGGGCGTCGCGCACCCAGCCGTGCAGCGGGAAGAGCGGCAGCCAGCAGGCGGCCGCGACCAGGAGCGCGAAGCCGATGCCGACCTGGGCCGCCATGGGGGGACTGGCGAGGAGGAGCGTGGGCAGATCGAAGGTCGTCCCCCCTCCGGCCTCGTAGAGCATGACGGCCGCCGCCCACAGCGCCGCCACGCCGCCCAGGCCGTAGGCCAGGAACCGCCGGCCGGCGGCCGCCCCGGCGGCGCCCCCCCAGCCGCTCAGGAGGAGGGCGAGCGGCACCAGCGCCGCCCCCCAGAAGAGGACCATGACCATGAGGTCCTGCGCGCAGACGACCCCGTCGATGGCGGACTGGCCCAGGAGGAGCAGGACGAAGTAGGTCCGCTCCCGCTCGCGGATGGAGCCCGAGGCGATGACCGCCACCAGCCCCACGATCGCGCTCAGCAGCAGCATGGCCATGTTGACGCCGTCCAGCGCGAGGTGGTAGTCGGAACCCAGGGCGGGCAGCCAGGGCCCCCGCTCTTCGAACTGGAGGGTGGACGAGAAGGTCTGGTACTGCGCGTAGGCGGCCAGGGTCAAGAGCAGCACCAGCATCTGGGCCCAGAAGGCGGCCAGCCTGTAGTGGCCCCCCCAGCGGTGGCGGGGGTCGGGGATGACAGCCATCGCGGCGGCGACGATCACGGGCGCCCAGATCACGGTGCTGAGCAGGAAGCTGAAGCCGACGACGTTGCCGGCGAAGGGCTGCGCCGCGGCCGGGACGAGGGCGGCCGTCATCCCGGGGCGATGCCGTGGACG
>JBOHUY010000215.1:0-1777 GCA_050735015.1 Candidatus Dormibacterales bacterium
GGCCTACCGCCGGCTCCTGGGCGAGGGCTGGGCCCTGCCCGTGCCCGAGCTCTTCGGGCGCATGCTCCTCCCGGCCCCCGTCACAGACCTCCTGGAGGGCCTGGCGGAGGCGGCCGGGCACGAGGTCCTCTTCGAGCGCCTGCGGCGGCTGGCCGGGGAGGTGGTGGCGCTCGCCTCCGACCCCCGTGCGACGCCGGCCCGGGCGCGCCGTCTGGGGGCGGCCTGGGTGGCCGAGCAGATCGAGAGCCCGCCCCCCCCGGACGTGGCCGCCGTGGTCCGCCGGACAGCCCCCCGGCTCGCGCGGCTGCCCGTCATGAGAGAGGGCTTCGTCATGTGGGCGGAGTCGATCTCGCCGCTGGCCGCCGAGGTCCTGCGGGAGATGGAGGCCGAGGGCCGCCGGAGGGGAGTCCTGGTCCTGGGCGCCATCGTCGTGCCCCCGCCCGTGCGCTGACCGGCCCGGCCTTCAGGGGCCCGGGGGCCGCGGCGCCTCGGCCGCGCTCTTGAGCGCGTTCACCTCCGCCGTCACCGACCGCTTCGCCCAGCCCCGCATCAGGCGCTCCACCAGGGGGGTGACGAGGGGGTAGCCGAAGTCGTACTCCTCGCGGTGTGTGAGCCGAACGCCGCCCGGCTCCTCTTCGAAGAGGAAGACGGCGTGGAAGCCGCGCAGCCGGGCCGGCCCCACCATCTGGAGGTCGACATGGTCGGGGTGGACGGTGTAGCGGGCCAGGATGCTCGAGCGGAAGGGGCCGAAGCTGCCGTCGATGCGGGCCACCATCCCGTCCGGGGTCCTCTCCTGGAGGTGGATCTGGCTGACCTTGGTCCCGCCCGCCAGGTAGGCGTCCGGGTCCAGCACGGCGTCCCGGACCCGGTCCAGGGACGCTCTCACCACGACGCTGTCCTCGGCGATCATCATGCGCGCACCTCCTCGGGTTCAATGGTGACCTTGACGGCGTCGGTGCGTCCCGGCCGGGCCGCCGTCCAGAAGGCCCGCCGCCACCGACTGAGGGGAAAGCGGTGGGTCAGCATGCGGGCGTGGGGGAGGGCGCCCTCGCCCAGCAGCGCGAGCGCCTCGTCCATCTCGTGGAGGCGCCCCCCGCCGGCATTCACCCACCCGTAGCCGTTGCTGCCCAGCTGCTCCACCTCCTTGTAGTAGGCGAGGGTGTTCTCGGCCCGCGCTGGCCGCGCCACCCCCACGTTCACCACCTTGCCCCGGGGCCTGACCACCCGGAGGGCGGTCTCCACGGTGGCGGGCACGCCGATGGTGTCGATGACGAGGTCGGCGCCGCCCCCGGACAGCCAGGGCGCCCCCCGCCAGGGCTTGACCACGGCTCCCCCCGTGAGCTCGCGGACGGCCTCCACCACGCCGGCCTGGTCGAGGGGGCAGGGGGCGGCCCCCATGGCCTCGACGGCCGCGCGCGTGTGGGGCCAGGCCGCGGTCACGACCACCGGGCTCTCGGGGAAGCGCCTTCTCAGGACCGCGGTCGCGCACAGCCCGATCGTGCCCGCGCCCAGCACGACCGCCATCCCGCCCTCGAAGCCCGCCCGCCGCACGGCGTGGCAGGCGACCGCGAGCGGATCGGCCAGGACCGCCGCCGCCGGCTCCAGCCCCTCGGGCAGGAGGTGGCACTGGGAGACGTGCGCGACCATGGCCGTGCCAAACCCGCCCGGTAGCCCGGGCACGTTGCCCAGGTGCATGCCCCGGCCGTGCCCGCCGGGCACGGGCGCCGTCACGTGCGCGCAGAGGGGAGGGTGGCCGGAGGCGCAGGCCGGGCAGGGG
>JBOHUY010000216.1:0-4357 GCA_050735015.1 Candidatus Dormibacterales bacterium
TCGAGTGCGCGCAGTCGGCGCGGTCAATGGTTGAGCTGCTGGTCGTGGGGACGCTCCCCATGAAGGTTGGCCCGGAAGGCTTGTGCTTTGATACGCCAACCCGAACATGGATCCCTTCACCAGCCTCCTGCGCCGCGGCCCCCTCCTCTTCGACGGCGCCATGGGCACCGAGCTGCTGGCGCGGGGCGCCGACCCCGCCGGCTGCCTCGAGGAGCTCAACCTCAAGAGCCCGAGCCTGGTCAGGGCTGTGCACCGCGATTACGTGGACGCCGGCGCCGACGTCATCGAGACCAACACCTTCGGTGCCAACCGCTTCCGCCTCGGCGAGCACTACCTGGAGGGCAAGGTGGGCGAGATCAACAGGGCCGGGGCCCGTCTCGCCGTGGAGGTTCGCAACGCCTGCGGCAGACCCGTGCTGGTGGCGGGCAGCATCGGCCCTTTGGGCAAGACCCTGGAGCCGATCGGGGCGGTCAAGCTCTCCAGTGCCGAGAGGATCTTCCGGGAGCAGGCGCGGGCGTTGAAGGAGGGGGGCGCCGACCTCCTCGTGCTGGAGACCTTCACCTCGCCCGCCGAGCTGGAGCTGGCCGCCCGCGCCTGCGCCGACGAGACCGGCCTTCCCCTCATCGCCGAGATGAGCGACGACGACGCCTCCTCGCAGTCGGACGCCGCCGCCCGGGCCCTGGTGGAGGCGCTCGCCCCCATCTCGCCGGTGGCCGTCGGCGTCAACTGCGGGAGCGGCCCCGAGGCTGCCATCGCCGCCGCCCGGCGGCTGGCCCAGGCGGGCGCTCCGGCCGTCTCCGCCATGCCCAACGCCGGCCTCCCCCACCGGGAGGCGGGGCGGCTCGTCTACACGGCCGGCCCCGAGTACTTCGCGGGCGCGGTGCCCGAGCTGCTGGCGGCGGGCGCGACCATTCTGGGGGGGTGCTGTGGGACCACTCCCCAGCACACCAGGGCGATGCGGGCGGCGCTCGACAGGGCGCGCCCGGGGGCGGTCGCCGTCCGGCCGGTGAGACCCCGCTACGTGGAGGAGGAGGAGAGGCCGGCGCCCCCCACGCGGCTGGCCGCCGCGCTAGGGCGCAAGGAGTTCGTGGTCAGCGTGGAGCTGACCCCGCCCCGGGGTGTCGACCCCCGACGCATGCTGGCCGGGGCCCGCCTGCTCAAGGAGGCGGGCGTCGACCACGCCAACATCACGGACTCCGCCATGGCCCGGCTCCGGATGGGCGTCCTCAGCTGCGCCTCGCTCGTGCAGCAGCAGGTCGGGCTGGACCCGATCGCGCACTACACGACCCGGGACCGCAACGTGATGGCCATCCAGTCCGAGCTGATCGGGGCCCATGCGCTCGGCATCCGCAACGTCCTCTGCCTCAGGGGCGACGCCCCCCGGGTGGGCGACTACCCCAACGCCACCGCCGTCTGGGACGTCAACGCTGTCGGGCTGATCACGATCCTGGCCAACCTCAACCGGGGGCTGGACGCCAACGGCTCGCCCATCGGCGAGAGGGCGGCCTTCTTCATCGGCGCCGCCGTCAACCCCAACGCCGCCGACCTCGACCGCGAGATCCGGCTCATGCGCCGCAAGGTGGAGGCGGGGGCGGGCTTCCTGGTCACCCAGCCCATCTACGAGAGCGGGGTGCTGGAGCGCTTCCTGGAGCGTGCGGGCGAGGTCTCGGCGCCGGTCATGGTGGGGGTCATGCCCCTCTTATCCGCGCGCCACGCCGAGTACCTCCACAACGAGGTGCCCGGCATCCACGTCCCGGAGGCCGTGCGGGCCCGAGTCCAGGAGGCGGGGGAGGGGGCGGCGCGCCTGGGCGTGGAGATGGCCGTCGCCTTCTTGGAGTCGGCCCGCTCGCTGGTCGAGGGCGCCTACGTCATCCCCGCCTCGGGCCGCTACGACCTCGCCGCCGAGGTCGTGACGAGGACCCGCGCCGCCGTCCGCTGACCTCCGGGGGCGCCTCAGCCGGTCATGAAGCCGCGGCCGTAGGCGATCAGGACGATCCAGCAGGAGGCCGAGAGGAAGGCCGCCTCCCGGTATTTGCCTCCCCGGTTCGTGTACACGAACATGAAGGGAAGAAAAAGGATCCCGAAGATCCCGTAGATGATGTGCAGAAGATCGTGCATGTGGCCCCCGGAGAGCCAGGTCAAAAGACCCAGCACGTCCTGGATGCCCGTCAGCGCGAGGAGCATCACGAAGCTGGCACGGAAGCCTCCGCTGACGGCGTGGAAGCGGAGGAGCTGGAAGAGGCTCCAGACGCCCAGGATGAAAGCGAAGACGATGAGCGCCACGGCGACGCGGCCGTGGAGGACCTTGAGGACGTCCAGCACTGAGCGGGAAGGGTAGCGCCTGGCCGGACCGACGTCGCCGGCGGCCGGCCTACCTGAGGCCCAGGGCGCCCCCCGCGACCACCGCCACGATCGCGATCGAGCCCGCCACCCAGAGCGCGGTCTCGAGTACCGCCCTGGCGTGCGCCCGCCGGCGCTGGCTCCGGCGGATGCTCATCCGCCCGACCATGCCCAGGCGGCCGCCGGCGGGCCTGGCGGCGGCCGCCTGGCGAGCGAGCCCGGCCGCCGTCGGGGCCAGCTCCAGCCTGGGTGATGTGGAGGTCCTGACGCTGGCCGCGAGAACCCCGCCCGTGTTCGGCGCCGCCTCCCCCCTTTCGATCGCCCTCATGTCGAACCCCCCCGCCCAACCGTGATGGTGGGCTCATCGGAATATTGATAGTTAGATTATCACAAAGCGGACAACCGGCGGTGTGTTTTTGGGTAGCCCCTAGAATCCCTTTCCATGATCCCTCCCGGCGGCGGCCCCACGGGCCTCGAGGTGGAGGTTTCGGGACCCCGGCGGGGGGCGGCCCCCGGTGCGCCGGACGACGCCTTCGTGGCCGCCGTGCTTTCGGCGGCCCGAGAGGTACCCGAGATCGCGGCCAGGATGCCGGTGGGCGAGGCCGAGGTGGCCGTCCGGGTCACCGACGACGACGAGCTGAGGCGGCTCAACCACGCCTTCTTGGGCGAGGACAGGCCCACGGACGTGCTCTCCTTCCCGGCCGGAGAGGGGCAGCCGGGTGACGCCCGCCACCTGGGAGACATCGCGGTCTCCTGGCCGGCGGTCCTGCGCCAGGCCGAGGAGTTCGGCCACCCGCCCCCATCGGAGCTGGCCCTCCTCTTGGTCCACGGGCTGCTCCACCTTCTGGGGTGGGACCACGCGGCGCTCGCCGAGGAGGCGGAGATGTCGCGCCTCACGCTGTCCGCCCTGGCCGCGGCCGGAGTGGCCGTCTCGCCCGGCCGCGTCTGAATCTGGCGCGGTCGAGCTGGGGACGAGATCGACGCCGCTCCGGTTGTGATGGTCCCCCGACGAGATGGGAGACTTCGCGACGGACCTCCTCTCGATGTGGCCGTTCAGGAAGGGGCGATCGCCGAACTCGGACTTGAGCACCACGTGCCCATCGAGCGTTTACGTTGGTCAGGGCTCGACCTCGTGAAAGATGGCTCGGGTCGTGCTCAACTCCCCCTCCTCAGGGTGCCGTCCGACAGGCGGCGCGCCGAGGTCGAGGATTGAGGAGGGAGCCGCCGTCAGGCGGCCCCAGGCTTCGCTGCCTGCTTTCTCTGCCCTCGACCAGAGGATCGCCCCCCTCTACCGCATCTCGCCCCTGGGTCTCGGCGACGCCATGTGACCCGCGTCAGCCCCTCAGCTCCGCCAGCAGCTCGCCTGGAAACAGGATTCGGAGGCCAGGCACGGCCACCTTGTCGAAGTGATGGTCGCGGCGAATGAGCGCGTCGGCATCGTTCTCCAGAGCCAGCGCAACCAGGTAGTCGTCGTCCGGATCCTCTGGCACCACCCTGGGCGGATTGATCGGGTCGGCGGCCCTAATCGCCTCCTCCCGGATGCGCCTGGCCAGCTCGTTGGCTTCCTCCGGGGTGATGCCGTAGCGGCCGGCGATGCGCGGCCGATGCATTGCCTCCCTCACCTCGTGGACGAGCCTGGGACACACGACCAGCTCGAACTCTCCCTCGCGCCAGAGATCGAGCAGGTGGCATGCTGCGCCTGACCGGGCCAGGGTGCCCGCAACCGTGCAATCCGCATCGATCACGAGCCTCAACGGCTTGTCAGGCGGGGCGTGTCAGGCCCGAGCCGCCGGGCCCTTCCTGGCCCTGCGCGCCTCGTGCACGGCTTCGTGCGCCAGGTCAGCGGCGGCGTCCTCAGGAAGGTTGGCTTTGGCCCGGATGCGCTCGATGATTCCCAGGCCCTGGCGCAACGCGTCTTCAAGGACCTCAGAATCGCGCCGGCCGGTGCGAGCCGCGCGTACCCGGACCTGGCGCATCAGGCCCTGGTCGATCGAGAGGGTGGTCTTCACCCTTGCCA
>JBOHUY010000217.1:0-8484 GCA_050735015.1 Candidatus Dormibacterales bacterium
ACGCCGGCCTTCCGAAATCTCGCCCGATCTGGGGCGATGGGCACGTGGCGGGGCGCGTCCGGAGGCCCCGCCGGCGGTCGACGCCGATGTGGTCAGCCAGGCCGGGGCGGACGGCCGACCGTCGCCGGACGAGGTGGCGAGCCTCGTCGGGAGACTACGAGAGGCCGCCCCCAGGATCCCGCGCCCGCCCCCGGCCGGGCCCGCCGCCCGGCGTCCTCAGAACCGAGACTCCTGGACCTCCGGAAGGGGCAGCGCCACCGCCGCCGCCAGGGTGGGGTCGGGCCTCAAGGGCCGAACCGGTCTCCCCGCGCCCGCGGCCGGTCCCCACCCGGGCGGGGGAGGAGGCGGCGGCGGCGAGACGCGCCTGGCCGGGCGCCTGCGGATCGCTGACCAAAGCGCCCTGCCGCACACGCCGACCAGGGACAGGGGCCGGAAGGCCATCCAGCGATAATAGGCCGCCTCATCAGGGCCGAGAAGTTCCCCGCCCTAGCGGGCGATGATGGGCAGGAGCAGCCGGGCCGGGTGCTCGCCACCCGAGTGGATCGTGGTCACCCCCCCGAAGACGTCTGCCGGCCTGTCCTGGGGGTCGTCGTGCAAGAAGGGCCCCGACCCCTTAGAGGGGAACACGGACTGGCTGTCATCCGCTCCCGGCCTCTCGAAGTCGCGGCCGCCGACCACGAGCGCCAGCCGCGACCCGACCGGGAGCACGACGCACGTGGGCCAGATCTCGACCTCGACCTCGTACACGCGGCCGGGCTCCAACAGCTCGCGCCGGCGGTGGGGGTGGAAGGGCCGCCAGGGCACCGAGCGGAGGGGGTCGAGCTCTCGGTGGGAGACGCGAAGCCATCCCTGCGCCAAAGGCGTGTGCGGGTCGACCGTGCCCTGGAACTCGACCTCCCTCCCCTCGGGGTCGAAGGCCTGGAAGGTCACGAAGAGGTCCGCGTCGGCGGTGCTCGACGACACCCCCAGGCTGAGCGCCATGGGCCCGGTCAGCTCGGTCTCGTACTCCACGGGATCGGAGAGGAAGACAGCGGGCTCGCCGAGCGCGTCGAAGCTGGTCCTTCCGGGCCCGACGGGCGTCCAGCTCAGGCGGCGGGCGCCGGCATCGAGGTAGAGGGGTGTCCACCGCGTCCTCGCCAGCGGCCACCCGTCCTCCTTTCGCAGCTCGAAGTTCCCGTCCGCGTAGCGGATCTGCAGCCAGACCCGCGGCTCGCGGTCCCAGCCGTTGTCCTCGCCCTTCAAGAAGTGGTCCATGAAGCGCATCTGGAGCGCGACCCCGTAGGGCAGGTAGAACCACTCCTCGTGGCGGCCGGGGTGGACCTCAAGCCACTTCTGCTCCGAGGCGGCCTCCGTGAAGGCCTCGAAGTTGCCCCGCTCGTGGAGGCCGAAGCCGGCCCAGTTGGCGGCGGAGAGGAAAGGCACCCGGATACCCTTCAAGTTCGCCGAGCGGGAACGGTGCCACTCGTCGTCGACGGCGTGCCGCCGGTTCTGGGAGGGCGTGTCCACCCTGTTCGCGGCCAGCTCCGTCTCCGAGAGGACCTCCGGCCCGTTCACACAGTCGCCCAACCAGGGGTCGACAGGGCCCGGGCGCCCGTGCTGCATGGACAGGACCTGGCGCTCGTACCAGCTCTTCCCGAAGAAGACGTTACTGAGGATGCCGCCGTGGTGGGAGATCTCGCGGTAGTAGTCGTTGGCCCCCTCCCACGCGATCATGGCGGCCAGGTGGGGGGGCTGCATGCCCGCCACCCACCACTGGTTCATGGCGTAGTAGGAGATGCCGCAGAGGCCGACCCGGCCCGTGCTCCACGGCTGCGCCCCGGCCCACTCGATGCACTCGTAGAGGTCGTCGGTCTCCTGCGGGGACCAGATCTCGAGCACGCC
This sequence comes from Candidatus Dormibacterales bacterium, assembly GCA_050735015.1. Lineage (GTDB taxonomy): Bacteria > Chloroflexota > Dormibacteria > Dormibacterales > Dormibacteraceae > JBOHUX01. The sequence goes on from JBOHUY010000217.1 coordinate 1,882, forward strand.
CGGGGACCGGCCTGCGCCACGGGAGTCGACGCGGACGCAGGCATAGCCGGCCGGGACCCAGCGCTCGGGGTCGACCGTCTCCCAGGTCATGAAGGAGCCGCTGGAGCCCTCCAGCACCTCCGGGTGAGAACCCAACAGCCACTTCCACATGGGGGCGTAGTGCGCCTCCTGGTAGGGCAGGCCCTTGCCGTACGGCCCCATGGTCAGGATCACGGGCGCGCCCTCAGCGCGCTCCGGGCGGAAGACGTCGGCGCGCAGCACGAGGCCGTCCCGCATCGGGATCGGCACGTCTCTCTCGATCAGCATTCCGGCCGGAGCTGTCGCCATCCACCCACCCTCCAGAGCCGTTCAGGAGCTACACGTCAAAGGATGAATCATCGAGGGGCGCACAGGGCGGGCACTAAGCTTCAAAGGACCGGGCGGCAAGAGGTCCGCGACCCCGCGGCGGAGCCCGGCAGGAGGTGCGGACGTGGCCGCTTACGTGATCGGGAACATCGAGGTCACCGACCTCGAGGGCTACCAGTCCTACAGCCGCCGGGTGGCTCCCATCGTGGCCGAGTACGGCGGGCGGTTCCTAGTCCGGGGCAGCCCTCCCGAGGTGCTCGACGGCGACTGGCAGCCAAACCGCGTGGTGGTGCTCGAGTTCCCGGACGCGGAGGCGGTTCGCCGCTGGCACGGTTCTCCCGAGTACCAGGCCATCATCGGCATCCGGCACCAGAACTCCAAGGGGGGCATCGCCCTTTTCGAGGGCGCCTGACCTTCCCGATGCATGGGCGCCTCGGGGCCCTCGTCCTGGCGGGGGGGCTCTTTCTCGCGGAGGCGGCGTGCGGTCCGCCCTACGCGCATCCCACGCGCGCGGGCACCCGCGGCGTCCCTGGCTACAGGGTGCTGAGAGACGTACCCATGCCCGGCCGCACGGACCGATGGGACTACCAAGCCTACGACGCCGCCTCCCACCGGCTCTGGCTTGCGGACCTGGGCGCCGGCGAGGTGGTCGTCTTCGACACCTTGGCGCAGAAGGTGGTGGGCGTCGTCCAAGGCACGCCCGCGGTGCACGGAGTGGCCCTCGCGCCGGACCTCGGGCTGGCCTACGCGGCGGAGGGCAACACCGACCAGGTCGCCATCATCGACACCCGCACCCTGACCGTCGTCAGGACCGTGGCGGCCGGCGTGGCCCCCAACGGGATCGCCTACGCACCGGGCGTCGAGCGCGTCTTCGTATCCGACGCGGGCGGTCTTGGCGACACGGTCCTCGACGCGCGCTCGGGGCGCATGCTGGCCCGGCTGCCGCTCGGGGCCGAGGTCGGCAACACGAAATTCGACGGCACCACGGGCGAGATCTACGTCTCCCTCGGCCTGGCCGGCCGACTCGTGGCCGTCGACCCCGCCAGCGGTCGCGTCACGCGCAGCTACCGGCTCTCACGCTGTGACGCGGCCCACGGGGTCCAGCTGGACGTTGGGCCCCGCCACCGCGCCTTCGTGGCCTGCCTCTTCAACCGCCGCCTAGAGGTGGTCGACCTCACCTCGGGGAGGGTGACCCAGCTCTTGGGGACGGGCGGCACCCCCGACGTGCTGGCCCTGGACCCCGTGCGGAGCAGACTCTACGTGGCCTCCGAGAGTGGTCAGCTGGCGGTCTTCGACGTCTCCGGCCAGAGGGTGCGCAAGCTCGCCCAGGGCCTCGCCGGCCCCGACGCGCACACCGTCTCGATCGACCCTGGGACGGGCATCGTGTATCTGCCCCTCGCCTCCCTGGGAGGCGTCCCGGTTCTGAGAGAGCTCATCGCGGCTGGATGACCCCGGGCACCGAAGGGCGCCGGCAATCATCATGCGGCCCCCCGGGCAGGCTGCGTGGCGGGACCGTACCGTCGGCCGCCGGCGGGAGGAGCTGGTCGTCTCCGTGGTCGACGAGGGCGGCGAGCCGGCGGGCGCGGCCCTCCGAGGCGCGCCGGGGCGCCCGACATGGGCTAGCCGGGATCCGGGAGCGAGTGCGGGCGGCGGGAGGGACCGTCGAGGCAGGCCCTCGGGCGGGCGGGGGCTTCGCCGTCCGCGCCGCCTTCCCCATCGAGGCCGACCCTTGATCCGCGTCCTGCTGGCCGACAACCAGGGCATGGTCAGGGCGGGCTTTCGGCGCCCGGGATCGAGGTCGCCGGCGAGGCCGCCTTCGGGCGGGGGGCGGTGGCCTTGGCTCGCCAGACCAGGCCGGACGTGATCTTGATGGACATCCGCATGCCCGATGTGGACGGGCTGGAGGCGACCCGCCAGGTCACCTCGGACCCGGACCTGGCGGGTGTGGGTCCTCGTACTCACGACTTTCGAGGCCGACGAGTACATCTTCGAGGCCCTCCGCGGGGGGGCCAGCGGCTTCATCCTCAAGGACATCGAGCCGGCCGCCTCCTGCAGGCGATCCGGGTCGTCGCCTCGGGTGAGGCGCTTCTCTCGCCCTCGATCACGCGCCGCCTGATCGCCGAGTTCGCGGGCCGGCCGGGCAGGCGGCAAGCGCCCGATCGGGCCTGGGTTCGCTCGCCGACCGCGAGCGGGAGGTCCTGGTCCTGGTCGCGGCGGGCCGGACCAACGATGAGATCGCCGCCCAGCTCTTCGTGAGCCCCGCGACCGTCAAGACCCACGTCAGCCGCACGATGTCCAAGCTCGACGCCCGCGACCGCGCCCAGCTCGTGATCGCAGCCTACGAGTGCAGCCTAGTGACCCCGGGACGCGCCTGACTCGCGCCGGGCACGGGAGCTCAAGATCGTGGAGCGCCCGACCACGAGCTCATCCGATCTGGAAGAGGGGCTGCCCTCCGAAGACGAATGGTCGCTCGGCTTGAACCGCGTCCGCCTCGGCGTCGAACTCCTGGAACCCGGGATCGTTGTCGTGCTCGTGGTGCCCCTCGCCCTCGGATTCGACCACGATCACGTAGTTGGCGATCCCCTCCTGCTCGTGTGATCCGAACGCCGAGCGGAAGATCCGAGCGCTCTTGAAGAGCCCTCGCTGGTGATAGTCGCGCCAGCGGGCCAGCTCGCTTTCTTGGAAGAGTTTCTCGTACTTGTCGGCCTCTTCCGACCGGACTCTGATCACGATCACGGCCATTTCCGACATCTGACCGCCGCCATGGTAGCAACGGACGTGCGCCAGCCCCTCAAAGGCCCCTCCCTTCGCGCCCGCGATGCTCCCGGGACCAGCCGGGCATCCCGGTCGGGGCGAGCCGCGACCTCATGTGAAACGGCCAGAGGCGGAAGACGCATCGATGGTGGAGTAGGAGGTCACCACCGCTCGCGCCCCTCGGACGAGATCGCGGGGCGTGAGGATGGGCAGCGCCGTCTTCAGCGCCAACGGATGCTGATCGCCCGCAGCCACACCTTGCACCGCGACGACGATTGGTTGCTGATACGCCGAGGGCGGGAGCGAAAGCACAACCTTGGCCTCGGTCCGCGGGCGCGCCTGCTGCCAGCGGTCAGGGCGTGACGAGGGGCCCCGGACGCGCAGCGCATTGCCTGGTATACAGTTGCGACAACAACCTTCGATGCGTTATGAGGAGATGCTCTGATGGGGAAGTGGAAGTTCGACCCGATGCACACGCAGGTCGAGTTCTCGGCCAAGCACCTGGGCATGATGACCGTGCGCGGCCACTTCGCCGAGGTGGCCGCCAGCGGGGAGCTTGACCCGGAGCAGCCGGAGCGGTCCTCGATCGAGGTGACGATGAACACGGCGAGCATCCGGACCAACAACCAGCGGCGGGACGACGACCTGCGCTCGTCGAGCCTGCTCGAGGTCGAGAAATACCCGACCATCACTTTCAGGAGCACCCGGATCGAACCGGCCGGCCCCGATCGATACACGCTGACAGGCGACCTGACCATCAAGGACACGACCCATCCCGTGAGCCTGGACGCCGTCCGGTACGGGGAGTTCAACGATCCCCAGATGGGACACAGGATCGGCTACGCCGCCGAGGGCCGGATCAGCCGCCAGGACTTCGGCATGAAGTTCGAAATGATCCTGGACGGCAGGCTCGTCGTTGGCGACGAGATCCAGATCCACATCGAGGGCGAGCTGCTCGAGGCCCCGGAAGACGCGAGCGGCTGAGTCAGAGCCGTGCTGGCTCGACGCCAGACGCCGGCAAGCCGGGCGGCTCTTTTCCCCGCGCCCACGGCATGAGGGGAGGGTCCGGCCGCACGCCTTGGGTGAGGTAGATCCAGCTCAGTCGCATGAACCTGGTCGTGAGGGTCACCGGCTTCCAGGGCCGGGAAGGAGATGGAACCCGACCTTTTGGGGTGGCAACTCTGTACTTGACTCAGCAAGGGCGCGAACCGTCGACGCTTGGCTCTAGCATCGATGCGCGCCGCCGGTGCCCCCATATAATGGCCTCGCTCGCCAGGGAGGCACTTCCACCTGGCAGGACCGTTTGAGGAGATGTCGTTGACGGCGACGCAGCCCTACACAGCCAACTTGACACCAGCGCTCCGGGTCAGTGGGCTTCGCGTCACGTACGGTTCCATCCTCGCCGTGGATGGCATCGACCTCGAGGTTCGCGAGGGGGAGATCTATGGACTGCTCTGTCCCAACGGGGCGGGCAAGACCAGCGCGCTGAGCGCCATCGAAGGACTGTTGCGCCCGGTGGCAGGGGACATCGTGGTCGGAGGTGTCGACGCCCGCGCCCACCGGCTGCAGGCCAAGGCCCAGCTCGGGGTTCATCTGCAGGCGACGAGCTTTCACTCGAATCTCACGCTGCTCGAAGTCGTGCGGTTGTTCGCCGGGCTGTACGGCGTCACCCTCTCTCCGACGCAAATCCGCGAACTCTTGGGAGAAATCAATCTGCAGAACGAGGCGTCCAAGCGCTTTCGCGAGCTATCGGGCGGTCAGCAGCAGCGATTCTCACTGCTGATCGCAACCATCCACGATCCAGCGCTAGTGCTGCTCGACGAGCCCACCGCCGGCCTCGACCCGCAAGCCCGGCGCCAGCTCTGGGATCGTATCGAGCGGTTCCGCAAGGAGGGGCGCAGCATCCTTCTCACCACACATTCCATGGAGGAGGCGCAGGCGGTTTGTGATCGCGTCGCCATCATGGATCATGGCAAGATACTGACCGTAGGCACGCCCGCCGCTCTCATCGCAGCCCATCGCGATGACCCTCAGGTCCGACAGGCGGCTCATGGTGAGGTCACCCTGGAGGACGTTTTCATCGGACTGACCGGACGAGAATTGCGTGACTGACGCCATACCGGTTCCGCAGTCCCGCATGGTGGCGGTCCCCACCTGGCCGACGACGCTCAAGGCTCTCTTGCGTGCAGATGGCACGGCCCAAGTGCGCAGTTATCGGTCACTGGTACTTACCCTTGTCCTTCCGCTCCTATTGCTGGTGGTCACAGGGGTCGGTAAGCGATCAAACGCACTCGGCGGTCCCGAGTTCCGTATCAGCCTCGCGCTCACTGTGGGGCTGGTCTCCGTCGGGACCATCGGCTACTCCCTGGCGGTCGCGCGCGATCGCGACACCGGCGTTTTCCAGCGGCTGCGAGTGACACCGGCCCCGACTTGGACCATCATGGGCAGCCGCTGGATCGTGCAACTCGGGGCGGTTCTGCTCATGGCGATCGTGGTTCTGGTGTTGGCCGCTATCTTCGTGGGTGTCACCTTGCCCGCGCAGGACTACCTCTTCACTGTCTTGGTGGCACTGCTCGGATCCGCGGTGTTCCTCAGCATCGGACAGGCTATTGTCGGGCTTATCCCCTCGGCGGAGACGCTCAACGCGGCTGGGCGCCTCCTCTACGTACCCCTTATCGGACTAAGCCTATTCGGCGATACAGACCGGCTCGGAACAACGTTCGAGATGGTCTCCCGATGGTCTCCCGGCGGCTGCCTCGAGACGATGCTTTCGGCCGCCATGGGTGCGACTAGTTGGAGCGGGGAAACCTGGGGTGCACTCTTGGCCAGCGTCGGCTACACGGTGGTTTTCGCAGCCGCCGGGGTTCGCTGGTTCCGCTGGGTATCTCACTGATGCTGTCCTATCGCATTCGTTGAGCGCTCCGCTCCGGCTGGCCAGACTGTCAACCCACTGACGGGTTTCCGCTTCCCAGCTCGCCGGCCTTCAGTACCAGCACGCTCGCGCCCTGCTTGTCCAGCAGCAGCGCCGCGGCGGCACCGGCGACGCGCCCGTCGGCGATGACGAAGTCGTAAGCGAGCGCACTCACTCCGGTACCCCCATGGCGGCGCGCCCCGCAGGGGTCGCCACGCTGGCCAGTTGCCGCCCGACCGCCTTCTCCGCCCGATCGAGCGCGTCCAAGTCTGGTTCGAGCTTGTGCAGATGGTTGGCCGTGAACATCAGCGACTCCAGGCGCGCGCCGGCTCCCAGCGCTCGGCCGATGAGGACCACAGGGTGCAGCCGCGCAGGCGGTTCCCCGTAGACGAGGTCGATGCACGCGGCGGCGACGAGTGTGGCGGCCCTGGATCTCACGGCGTCGCGCCGGCCTCGAGCAACGGCACGACCCATCGGGCGGTCCCGAGCTCCAACCCGGCTCGGAAGGTCGAGGCCAGTGGCGCGCCGGTCGCCAGCGTCTCCAGGACGGCCAGCGAACCGCGGTGGGCGACGACTGCCACCTCGCCCAGCTC
>JBOHUY010000218.1:0-17638 GCA_050735015.1 Candidatus Dormibacterales bacterium
GCCTAGCACGGTGCAGGGGTGGGTGGGCCGCCCCGGAGGCGGGCACCGGGACGGCCCTGGGAGAAGGAATCGGTGGAAGCGTGGGCGCCGCCTAGGCGAGCCTTTCGGCGGCGCGAAGTCGTGCCGACCTGGCCCGCGGGTTGGCCGCCACCTCTTCCGCCGAAGGGCGGACGGGGCGGCGGGTGAGGATGCGGAGGGAGGCCCGGTGAGCGCAGGTGCAGACCGGCTGCTGGGGGGGGCAGACACAGTCAGCGGACTCGACGTTGAAATGGGACTTGACCAAGCGGTCTTCCAGCGAGTGGAAGCTGATCGTCGCCATACGCCCACCGGGGGTGAGAATCTTCGTCGCTGCCTTCAGCCCCCTGGCCAGGCTGCCCAGCTCGTCATTGACGGCCATGCGGACGGCCTGGAAGGTGCGCGTCGCGGGGTGGATGCCGGGTGGCCAGGCGCGCCTCGGGATGGCCGCCTCCACCGCGGCGCTGAGCTCGAGGGTGGTGCGCAGGGGCCGCCGTGCCAGGATGAACTCGGCCACGCGCCCCGCCCAGCGCTCCTCGCCCAGCTCCCTGATGATCCTGGTCAGCTCTCTCTGAGAGGTCCCGTTGACGACCTCTTCCGCCGTCAGCGAAGAGGCTGGATCCATGCGCATGTCGAGAGGGCCGGCAGCCCGGAAGCTGAAGCCTCGCCGGGGGTCGTCCAACTGCTGACTGGAGAGCCCGAGGTCGAAGAGGATGCCGTCGGCCGGCTCGAAGCCGGCGGCGGCCGCCACCGCGGCGAGATCCGCGAAGTCGGCCTGGCGGAGGACGAGGCCCTCGCGGTCCGCGAGCCGCGCCCGGACGCGCCGCAGCGCTTCGGGATCGCGGTCGAGACCAAGCAGCCGACCGCCCGGCTGGATGCGTGCCAGCACGGCCTCCGCGTGGCCTCCTCCGCCCAAGGTGCAGTCCACCATGACCGACCCCGGCCGGGGCTGAAGGAACTCTATGGACTCTTTTGAAAGTACAGGTCGGTGGCCGTTCAGTGGCCCTGGATCACCTTGTTAACCGTGTCGGTGAATCGGCTGAGCGCGTCGCCGGAGTAGCTGTCCCACCTGGCCTCGGGCCAGATCTCCACCACGGCTCCGCTCCCGATCACCGCCACGGTCGAACTCGTCTCGATGGCCGCCAGGCGTCTTTGTTCCTGGCTCAGCATCACGCGCCCTTGGTGGTCGAACCCGCACGGAACGGCCATCGCGTGCAGGGCGCGCGACAGCTCCCTCTGCTCCGGGGTCGCGCCCAGCGGCGACGGCAGCTGGGCGCCGAGCCTGTCCCACTCGGCCGGCGGGTAGATGGAGAGGACCATCTCCGGGCCGATCGAGATGAAGCTCCCCGTCGGGAGTTGCTCCCGAAAGCGAGCCGGGACCGCCAGGCGCCCCTTGGCGTCCACCCGGAAGCGATAGGTCCCCGAGAACACGAATCAGCTCCGGTGGAGGTCGCACGGCCGAAGCCTCCCGGGGCCCGCCGTCGCGGAGGCGGGAAGAAGTGGCATGGGGATGCTCTGCTGGGTGCCGTGCATGGACGTGAGCTGCATCGAATTCGGCGTCACTGGTGGTTTCACCACTTCTCCCCACAAATCACCGCGGCACGAAGGTATCAGTCCGCCTCGGCCGTGTCAACGCTTTGCGGAGAGGAGTTCGGGGCCAGCCAGAAGATCGATCCCGGTTCCCGCGGGCCATCTTGCGTATCTCTTCTTGTCGGCGCGCCAGATGTGGGGCATCTTGGGGTCTTATCGCGAACAACAGTTTGGTGGGGTGAAGTGGGGAGATTGGTCCGAAGACCTTCAGGGTATGATCGCTGCCGGGTCGAGGCGGACGGGCGGCCGCCGGGGCCGATGCCTCGGAGGAAAGTCCGGGCTCCTCAGAGCATGGCGCTGGGTAATCCCCAGTCGGGGCGACCCGAAGGACAGTGCCACAGAAATGACACCGCCGGCTCCCGCCGGCACGGGTGAAATGGTGGGGTAAGAGCCCACCGGCGGCCGGGTGACCGGTCGGCCAGGCAAACCCCGCCCGGAGCAAGACCGAATAGGAGGGCGTCAAGGGCTGCTCGCCCAGCCCTCGGGTATGGTCGCTGAAGACGCCGGGTGACCGGCGCCGTAGATAGATGGCCGCCGCCCCCCGCAGGGGCACAGAACCCGGCTTATAGTCCGCCTCGACCCATCTTCTCAAGGAAGGGAATACGAAAAGAGCGCCGCACCGGCCCGTCAGGGCTTTTCGGTCGCCGCCCTATGCGCCGGGGCCAGCGGCGACATCCGCGATCCGAACTACCAGGCGCTGATCACAGAGCTGATCGGGGGAGTCCTGGGGTCGCCGCGATCTGCGCTCGGCATGACGTTCCTGGGCGGCTGGAGGGCTGAAGCGCTTCAAGCATCCCGAAACTGGGCCGGCTGGATCTCGAGTACACGCGGCCTTCAAGGTCAGCCCAACCTCCGCCTCTACCTCCACCCGCCAGCCGATGATGGCGGCCGAGCTGCGGTCACCCAGCACATCGGCAGACATCGACGCGACATCCGGCCACCAACGGAGGCTTGACCCACCGAGGTCGCCGAAGATCTCCGCATGCCGGCCGTCCGTTCACCGTGCGCTTGGATGGGGAGCCGGACCGTACGGCGCGAGGACTTTCGTTCGATTCCGGTTCGACTCGCTTACGAACTCTGGATCAGCCAAGCTCGAGGTAAGCATTCGAGAGGACCTCGTCTTTGCTGTCCGCCAGGTGATCGTCGACGTGTCCGATCTCGGCATCGCACGGTTCTCCGTGGCCGCTCTCGCGCAGGTCGAGCTGGTTGCGGAGAAGCTGCGGACGCTCGTTCAACGAGGCCAACCGAGGGACCTCTTCGACTTGCACCTTTACCTGGTCGAATCCGGTTGGCACTTGAATCCAGCAGAGCTCAAGCGTGCCGTGGACGCCAAGCTGGCGCTGACCCGCCATCGCCGCTGGCGTCCCGGCCTCTGGAAGCTCAACCTTGAGGCGATCGAACAGGGCTGGGAGGAGACCTTGGCGGGGTGGGTCGATCCGCGGCTACTGCCTCCGTTCGCGCGGACGCTGGACGAAGTCTCCCGCCGACTTCGCGACCTTCGCCTGGACTGACGGTCCCAGGATCAATTCCGTGGATCGTGAGGGAGGAGACAGTAAGTTTCGGGTACCAGTACCCATTTAGTACCCAGTCGCACTGCGCGGTCGGGCAAGCCCCCCGCGGCGCCCGTCCGCCGGGCGCGAGGTTTGGTCCAGGTGGCCCGGCGAAATGCGTGGGCCCCAGTGCTCGTTCAGGGCGCCGAACTCTGGGTCGGGGCGGCTCGTCTCGACTGCCAATCGTCGATGGCGCGGTTGGCGAGCGCATCGGCACCGCGGTTCTTCTCGCGGCGCACGTGGACGATCGACCATGCGGGCAGAGCCGCGAGCAGCCGCATCACCTGTCCGTGGAGGGGTGCCAGCGCAGGATTCTTGACCCGGTACCGACCCTGCACCTGCTCCACCACGAGCTTCGAGTCGAGGTACACCTCAACTTGATCCGGGCGCCACTCCGCAATCGCCGTCAGGCCCTCGATGAGGGCCAGGTACTCGGCCTGGTTGTTCGTCGTGGAGCCGATATAGCGGCAAAGCCCCCGAAGGCGGGCCCCCTCCCCGTCCTCGATCACGACGCCGAGACCGGCGGGCCCGGGGTTCCCCCGTGCCGCGCCGTCCGTGAAGATCCTGAGTGTGCTCAAACGGCCACGAGTATGCGCGAGCAGCTCTCGCAGGTCACGAGACCACCGCGCCTCACGGTCTGGAGCTGGGCGGCGGTGATCCTGACGCGGCAGCCACCGCAGAGTCCGCCGGCGACCTCCGCCACCGGAGGCCCGGCGCGGACACGGCGGTACGCGGCCTGGAAGTCGGCGGGGATGTCGCCCCAGTGGGCCGCGCGCTCGGACTCCAGGGCCTCACGCTCATCCGCGATGCGGGCCAGCTCGGTGCGGCCGCGCGGAGCCTCCGCCTCCAGCTGTGCGCGCAACGCGGCCAAGCCCGCCTCCAGGCCATCCGCCTCCGCCGCACGCGCCTCCGACTCCTCCATCAGGGCCAGCTCACGCTCCTCCTCGTCACGCAGGCGGGACTGCATGTGCTCGACCTCCTGGCTCAGCCGTGTCAGCTCGGACGGCTGATGGATGTGCCCACTCATCAGCTCCGCCCTGCGCCCCTTGAGGCGCGCCCGATGGTCGGCGGCGTCGCGCTCCGCCTCACGCACTCGGCGCTCGGCCTCGTCCCGCCTCGCCACGGCCTCTTCAAGAGCCGCCCCCAGGCGGCCCAGCTCGACGCTTCCTGAGAGAGCCGCCTCCAGACGGGCACGCTCGGCCTCGAGTTCGGCGATCCGCGCCTCCACGCGCTGGTGCTGCAGAAGGTGCTCCTCAGGACGCACGCGAGCTCATCCTGGGAACAGGGCACCCCGCACGGCGCGCGGGCCTCTGTCGCCCGCGCCCCACTCGTTCATTCGATGACCGCCAGGACCTGCCCTTCGCGAACCACGTCGCCCTCGACCACTTTCACCTCCGCAACCCTTCCCGCTACTGGTGCAGTGACCGGGATCTCCATCTTCATCGACTCGATGATCAAGAGCACGTCATCCTCTCCGACCTCGTGACCGGGAGCGACCTCCACCTTCCAGACACTGCCGACGAGCTCCGCCTTCACCTCGGTCACTCGAACTGTGCCTCCTCTCTCCCGCCTGGCCCCACGGACGGCCACCGCGGTGGCGCGCGGCTCTTGAAAGAGCACGGCGGCGCCCGCCGGGCTCGCCCGCCGGCGCTTACGCGCCGACCCGGTCATTGTCTCAGTCCAGGCGACGACGCCCCCGGGCTGGTGCTAAAGTCGCCGTTTCGTGGTCCACCTCCCCATCCGGCTCTCGCGGACGCAGGCGATCGGCGCCGCCGCCGGAGCCGCGGCGATCGTCGTCGCCGCCGTGCTCCTCGTCGTTCACGTGGTACTGGGTGCGTCGCTGGGCGCCAAGCTCGAGGCCTCGAATCTGGCCCGGGTCAAGATCCTGGAACCCGTCGTGATCGTGTTCGACCAGCCCGTCGACCCTCGCGGGGTGTCGGTCACGGCCTCGCCCGCCACCCCCCTCAAGCTGTCGTGGTCGGGCCAGCGGCTGGTGGTGGCGGCGGCCGGGCACTGGCAGCCCTCCCAGCGCTACACCCTCGCCCTCGACAAGGTCTTAACGCGCAGCCACAGGGCCAGCCTCACGGGCTGGAAGGGCACCTTCACCACGCAGCCCGACGTCGCGGTGGCCGCCTACGAGGTGGACGGTAAGCCGGTTGCGGCCGGCACCGCCGGGATGACCTCGGCCTCCACGCTCAGCGTCGTCTTCACCCAGCCGATGCGCACGAGCTCGGTCTCCGTAAACCTGGGGGGCCGGCCGGTCACCAGCCTCAGCTGGTCGGCGCAAGACACGGTCGCCACCTTCGCGGAACCCACGCTGGCCCCCTTCCAGACCACCACCCTTGGGGTATCCAGGACCGCTGTCAGCGCCAAGGGGGACGAAATCGCCGACCCGGGCCAGGTCAGCCTGCAGGTCATGGGCCTGGAGCCCGCCAACTCCACCACGGGCGTCACCGCCGGGTTCCAGACCAAGACCCCGGTCGAGATCGTCGTCGAGAACAGCGGCGCGGCCCGTCCGCAGACCGGCCTTCAGAACGCCGACATCGTCTACGAGTACATCAGCGAGTACTCGATCACGCGCATGACCGCCATCTATTTCAACAACGTCCCTCCCCTGGTCGGACCGGTTCGCAGCTGCCGCATGATCAACCCCTATCTCGACTACTCGTTCGATGGGGTCTTCATGTGCAGCGGTGCCTCCGTCGGCACCCTCCACTACCTCTTCGGCGGCAACGGGTTGCCGCTGGTGCCGGGCATCATCAACGACTTCGACAACGGCAACCACTTCTTCCGGGTCGGGTTCAAGTACGCGCCCCACAACCTCTACACCGACTCGGCGCGCATCCTGCGGTTCCGGCGGGAATGGTCGCCCGGCCACTCCCCCACCTTCGTCGTCGATCCGCCTCATCCCGACTCCGGGGCGGGGGTTTCCGCGCCCGCACCCTCGGTGCCCCTCCATTTCGTGACCTACCACTACGACCCCGCCTCGCAGCAATACCTGCGTTTCGACCACGGCGCCCCCTTCGTGGACGCCGGCACGGGCCGCCAACTGCACGTCAAGAACGTGATCATCCTCCACGTGCCCTTCCACTACACGAACTGGATCGAGGACGAGAACGGAGGCGCGCACTCCGTGTGGTACAGCATGCTGGGATCGGGTCCGGCCGACATCTACTCGGACGGCAAGGTCATCCACGTCACCTGGCACATGGGCTCATCGACCGAGTCCTACTTCCACAACCACAACCCGGTGTACTTCACGGACGCGCAGGGCAACGTCGTCCGGCTCAACACGGGCCTGACCTGGGTCCACCTCCTGGGCGTCGGCCAGACCCAGTAGCGGTCGAAGACCCGCCCCTCAGGGAGTCCGCCTATCCTGCCAGCTCGAGCGCCTCGTGAAGGCCCATGGCGATGCACGTGAAGACGGGCGTGTCTCGCTCTGTGTAACTGGAGGCCTGGCTCGACCTCAGCTCCATGACGAGGTCCACGAAGCGGTGGGGGTCGTCGCCCTCGAAGGCGACGACGAACTCCTGGTCGTCGAGCCCGAACGAGTAGCCGGTGTTCACCTCGAACTCTGGGAAGCGCTTGCCCACCTCGAAGTGCTCGTTCATCATCCCCTGGCGGGCGGGCCGTGCCAGCCGATACCACTCCCTGGTTTTGACGAACGGGTACACAAACAGGTAGCGCCCGTGCTTGGACTTCACCTCGACGCGCGCGCCGTGGCGGTCGCCGTGCACCTCTTCGGTGAGGTACACGGAGCGCTTCATCGAGCAGAGGTAGGAATAGGGCCGCTCCAGGTAGCCGCCCAAAGAGGTCTGGTTGAGGTCGGCTTCGATGCGGTTGAAGATCTCCAGCTCCATGGCCGCCTTCCAGAGCATGAGATCGCAGTCGCCGCGCGTCCCGACCAGCGAGTACGGCTTTATGAACACGCTCGGACGGTACTCGTCGACGACAGCGGCGAACTCCCGGCGTCCTTGTTCGCGCACCCCGGCGTCGAGACGCCGCCACTCGGGGGCGAGACGGTAGAAGGTGTAGGAGACGAACTGTCGCTGGCCGTCCGCGCGCTCCATCGGGGAAGAGACTAGCGCGTCAGCGGACGAGGAGGTCCGGGCGGCCCCCCCAGCGGTCCAGAAAGCGGTAGAAGTTCCTCTTCGAGAGCCGCTCACGCTCCTCGGGAGGCGTCGACTCCCATACGCGGTGCGCGTGCCTTCGCACGGGCAGGCCCGGCACGACCACGGCCCTGTGTCCGGCCGCGCGCATCCGGAACGAGAACTCGATGTCGGCGATCCTGTAGAAGCGGAAATGTCCGTCGAAGCCCCCCACCCCCAGGAAGTCCTCGCGGCGGCAGGCCAGACAGTAGCCCTCCAGAGCATCCACCTCCGGCCCCTCATGCGGTGCGAACTCCTTGACCGTCCCCCGCGCCCTCAGGCCGAAGGCGCCCGCGAGCCCGGTGCCGGGCTCCGAGAGGGCCGCGAGGAGCGGCCCCGCCACCTCGCCCGTCAGCTCGGTACCGGGGTCCATGAGCACGATGACCTCACCTCTGGACTCCGCCACCGCGCGGTTCACCGCGACAGCGAAGCCGGCCGGCTCCAGTGTCAGGGGCCGCACCCGCTCGGAGGCCGCCGACCTGACCCAGGACGCGACCTCCGGGTCGGTGGAGTCGACCCCGAGGACCGCCTCCCAGTCGTCGCCGGGGTGCGCGACCACCGAGCTCAGCCACCTGGCCGCGTCCTGCGGCCAGCCGCTGACGATGGCGAGGTAGGTCAGCCGGCGGCCAGGCAGGAGCTCGGGGCCCGGTGAGGCTTCCTTGAGCTCACTGCCGCCCGCCGTGTCGACCACCTCCCAGCCTCCCCGGCGGAGCTCTTCCCGGATGGCGTCCGCGGCCGCGAACTCGCGCCCGCCGCGCAAGGCGGCCCGCTCCTGGAGCAGGCGGTCGGCCTGGGCGCGGTCGATCAGCCCTTCCTCGCCCGGAGGGCCTCCGTCAGACGCGGGACGACCTTGAGCGCGTCGCCCACCACGCCCAGGTCAGCCATCTTGAGGATGGGGGCGTCGGGGTCCTTGTTGATGGCCACGATCATCCGCGAGCTCTTCATACCGACCGTGTGCTGCATGGCCCCCGAGATCCCGCACGCGATGTAGACCGCGGGTGCAACGGTCTTGCCGGTCTGCCCGATCTGCATCGAGTAGGGGACCCAGCCCGCATCCACCACGGCCCGGCTGGCACCCACGGCGCCACCCACGGCCAGGGCCAGATCCTCCAGCAGGGGAAAGTTCTCCGGCCCGCCCATGCCGCGTCCCCCGCTCACTATCACCTTCGCCTCTTCCAGCTTCACCTTTTCTGACTGTTCGACAACGCGCTCGAGGATCCGCGCCCGCCGGGAACGGGGCCCGACAACCGCCTCCATCGGCACCACCTCCGCCTCCCCGCCGACCTCCGCGGCCTCGAAGGACCGAGGCCTGACCAGCACCAGCGCCGGGGTGCAGCCCGCCCTCATCGAGGCGATCTTGGCGCCCCCGAAGTACGGCACCTTGGCCACCAAGCCCTCCTCGCGGACGATGTCGGTCGCGTTGGAGATCAGGCCGGTGCCAAGCCGGGCGGCGAGCCGCCCCGCGACCTCGCGGGAGTCATACGTGAACCCGAAGAGGACCAGTTCGGGCTCCCCCTTCCTGATCAGCGCCTCCAGTGTGTCCACGGCCGGCTCGGCGACGTACTGCGTGAAGACCTCGTCCTCGCAGACGTGGACCCTCGCCGCCCCGTGCCGTCCGAGGACGGCGGCCGCCTTGCCGGCGCCGGGTCCCAGGGCCACGGCGTCTACCTCCCCGAGCTCTCTGGCCTTGACCATGAGCTCGAGCGCGATGGGCGCCAGCCGCCCATCCTGGAGTTCCGCGTACACCCAGACGCCCTCGGCCATAACCCGCCCTCAGACGACCTTGGCGGTCTGCAGGAACCTGACAATTCGCTCGGCTGCAGAACCGTCGTCCTCGATCACCTCGCCAGCCGGGCGGGGTGGCGCGTCGTCGACGGCCGTCAGAGTCTCGGCGGGGCTTCCCGGTTCGACGCCAACGTCGCCCAGCGAGAGCTGCTTCACCTCTTTGGAGCGCGCCGCCATGATGCCCTTGAGGGACGCGTACCGGGGTTCGCCGATGGCCGCCGTGACGGTGACCAGGGCGGGGAGCTCGGACTCCACCACCTGATGGCCCTGCTCCGTCTGGCGCTCGACCCTGATGGTCGCGCCCTCGACCTCGACCCGCTTCGCGAAGGTCAGCTGGGGCATGTCCAAGAGCTCGGCGAGCATAGGCGGAACCGCCCCCGTGCTGCCGTCGTAGGACTCCGTGCCGCAGATGACAAGGTCGGGCGCCTCGGCGGTGATGGCCGCAGCCAGCACCCTCGCCGTGAGGAACGCGTCGGCCCCCGCGAGCTCGCCGTCGGAGATCAAGACGGCCCTGTCGGCGCCCATGCTCAGGCCCTTCCGGATGGCGTCGCGGGCTCGTTCAGGACCCATCGCGACGAGGACGACCTCGGCCTCGCCGGACTCCTTCAGCAAAAGCCCCTGCTCGAGGCCGTACTCGTCGCCCGGGTCGAGCACCGCTTCGCCCTCTCGGGTGATGGTGCCGTCCTCTCGGAGGCGCTGCTGCGCGTTGGGGTCCGGCACCTGCTTGACGGTCACCACGATCTTCAAAATCGATCCTCCAAGCCTCCTGGCGAACGTGACCGGCCCCCGCCGGCCGCACCTCAATTATGCGGGGACTCCCCCGGGCGCCTCCCCCGCTGACGACACGAGCGCGGACACCCGCGCGAGGTCGGCCGGCGTGTTGACGCTCCAGAAGGCTTCCTTCCCGACCCCAGCACGGGCGAAATCCGCATCTTCGAGGAAGCGCACGTCTATCTCATCGAGGAGGTCCGAGAAGCGAAGGCGCTTCGTCTCCAGGGCGCGGGTCACGACGGGGGCCACCGCCTTCGCGTACACGGCGCAGGCGGGTTGCGGGCGCCTGCCGACCAGGGGCACGGCGGCGTCCCTCCCGGACACCGCCTCCACCAGAAGGCGGCCCAGAGACCTGGTCACGAGCGGCATGTCGCAGGCAACCACGAACACGGCCTCGTGAACCGCCGCGGCGAGGCCGGCCTCCAGCCCGGCCAGGGGGCCGGCGCCCGGGTGGCGATCAGCGATGACGGTCGTTCCGTGCGCGCCTCCCGCGGCGGCCGGCAGATCGCCCTCCCGGGCCACCGAGACGAGGACCTCATCGAAGGCGGGCGCGAGCTCGTCGACCACCCAGGCGAGCATGGTCCGGCCCCCCAGGGGGATGAGCGCCTTGGGGGAGCCCATACGACGGCCGCGGCCGCCGGCGAGGACCAGGAGGGTGGCTGGGAGGTTGTCCAGGTGCGACGGTATGATCCCACGCTGTGCGGGCCATCGACTTTCACGTCCATCTGCCCGTGCCGGAGTGGCTCGACGTGAGCATGGCCGGCTACATGGAGGCCGCCGAGTCCTACTTCCAGAGCTCGATCACGCGGCGCTCCCTCGACGAGCTGGCCGGGGACTACCGCTCCCAGGACCTCATGGCCGTGCTGCTCGCGTGGGACGCCGAGACGGCGACCGGCCGCCCCCGCGTCCCCAACTCGCTCGTAGCCCGCGCGGTCCGCGACCATCCGGACGTGTTCTGCGGCTTCGGCAGCGTGGACCCCAGGAAGGGCGAACGTGCGGTCGACGAGCTCTCCGAGATCCAGGCCCTCGGGTTGAAGGGGGTCAAGCTCCACCCCTCCATGCAGGCCTTTGCGCCCGACGAGGAGCGGTACTGGCCGCTCTACGCGAGGTGCCAGGACCTCGGGCTCGCTTGCCTGTTCCATACCGGCACGAGTGGGATCGGAGCCCGCCGCCCCGGAGGTCAGGGGGTGCGCCTCGACTACTCCCGCCCAATCCGCCTCGACGCCGTCGCGGCCGACTTCCCGGACCTCACCATCATCGCGGCCCACTTCGGATTCCCCTGGCACCAAGAGCTCATCGCCATCGCCCTTCACAAGACCAACGTCTTCATAGACGTCTCCGGCTGGGCGCCGCGACACATCCCGGGGGAGGTGGTCCGAGAAATGGGGGGGCGCCTGCAGGATCAGTTCCTGTTCGGGAGCGATTACCCGTTCATCCAGCCCAGCCGCTGCCTGGACGAGCTGTCCGCGCTCGGGCTGGACGGTCAAGCCCTGGAGAAGATCCTGGCCGGCAACGGCAGAAGGCTGCTGGGGCTCTCATAGCCAGAGGCGAGGCGGGCCGTCACCGACGCGTGGACCAGGACCCCCCTCCACCCGATGAGCGCGCCGAAGCTGAGGGGGACCCACTGCTCGGCTCTGACGGTCACCGTGTCGCCGCTGACCGTCGCCGCCACTAACTGCGCCCCGGTGTCCGCCTCCACCTCGGCGCGGGCCACCTCCGTGGCCGCACCGGGGAGGACGTCGAGGCCCCCGCCCGCGCGGAACCTCGCCTCGTCCAGGGTCTGGGCGGAGTCCTCCGCGGCCTGCGCGGCGGCTTCCACCAGGCCCGCCTGCCGCGCCGCCACCAGGGAGGCCTCCACGGTCCAGGCGGCGACCGGGAGGAGGACGATCGGAAGTAGAACGGCCATAGCGGGGAGGACCTGCCCACGACCGCTGACGCGAGCGGATCCGCGCAGGGAGGCGGAGGGGGGTCCAAGCCGAGTACTCATCTCGACCTCCAGGGCTGCACGAGCGCGGCCGCGGTCGCGCCGATCCACAGGTGGTCGGGGATGGGCGGAAGGGCCCAGGAGAGGTCGACCTCGGCCCGCCCGGTCGCGTGGACCTGTACCCCACGGCCGAAGCCGCCCAGATCGAGTCCCACCTCCGCCCCCGACAGGGGATAGCGGGCCACTACGGCGGCGAAGCGTGAGTTGGCGAGGGCGAGCGCCGACTCCGGGTCAGGAGCCCGGGCGGCCACCGCGGCCGCCTCCGCGGTGGCGGCGTCCAGGCCCGCGCGCGCATCGGCCAGCCTGGCCAGGGCCGAGCAGCCGAGTGCCAGCGCGAGCAGGACCGGCAGGCACACGGCGAGCTCGACCAGCGCCTGACCCCGCTCCCTGGCGGACCCCCGCGTCACCGGAATCTCTCCCGGTCGAGCCGGGCGTCGGCGCTGAGGGGCAGACCTCCGCCCGGCACCAACGGGACCAGCGCCGGCACGCGGCCGCCGACGGAGACCTCGACGGACGTCGTGGCCTCCCGGACGCACACCCAGACCTGAGGGCGCCCAGGCGATCCCGGGCACCAGAGCCCGACCCTGGTCCCGGGCAGCCAGGGCTGGAGGGCCGCCACCGCCACAGGCCCCGCACTCCCCGCTGCCGAGCCGACCGCGGTCCCGGCGCGGGCCCCGCCCAGAGCCGCCTCCCGCGCCGCCTGCGATTCGGCGGCGAACACCCCCAGCTGGACGCATCCCAGCACCAGGAGGAGCGCCACCGGCCAGGCGACTGCGAACTCGACGAGTGCCTGCCCGCGGCTCAAGGGAAGCTCCGCACCAGCGTGGACACGGCCGGGAACATGAGGATGGCCATGAAAGGCAGGAGCACCCCCACCGCGGCCGGGATCAGCACCCGGTTCAGGGCGCGCCGGCTGATGACGATCAATCGTCGCCGCTGCCGGCGGCGGAGGTCGGCGGCCAGCGCCCGCACGCCGGGGCCGACGCTGATCCCGTACTCCCGGCTCGAAGCGAGGATGGCGCCTAGCCCTGCCAGCGGCTCCAGCTTGAGCTCCTCGGCGAGATCCCCCAGCCTGGCCTCGAACGTCCGCGACCCCGCCACCTGGGAGCCGATCAGAAGGCCCTGCAGCTCGCGCGCGAGATCCCCCCGCAGCCGTGATACCACCGCCCCGAAGGATGCCCGTGGGCTGGAACCGGCGCTCAGCTCCAGGCTGACGAGCTCGAGAAGCGGGCAGAGCTCCGCGAGAAGGGCCTCCCGCCGCCTGGCCTGGACGCGGACCAGGAGGAGCCCGGCGCCCAGGACGACGCCCGCGCACGCCCCCACCGCGGCGCCGAGGGCGCCGAGGGCCCCGTTCCCCGCCGCGAACGCGGCGCCCCCGACCGCCAGAGCGGCCGCCCCTGCGGCGAGGCCGGTCCCGCCCAGGAGTCGCTCCGGGCTCTCCTCCCAGCCCGCCCGGCGCGAGGCGGAGGCGACCCCGGCTCGAAGCCGGGCAAGGGGAACGCGCGCCCTGCCCGAGGAGGCGGTCGGGTGGGGATGGTCGGCGGCTCGCCGCCGACGCGCGAGCCAGCTCGCGGCCGAGTCCCGGCGATGACCGGCCACCGCGAGGACAGAGATCGCCGCCCCCACCCCGGCGGGTAGGGCCGCCCCCAGCTCACCCATCTAAGAGCTCCATGCGCGGCTCCTCCGGGAGGCGAAGCCAGCGCATCATCCAGAGGTAGCTGGCGCCCATCACGGCCAGCATCGCGGCCAGGAAGATCTGACCGCCCCCTGTGTGATAGGCGGCCAGATACGGGGATCGAAGCGCCGTGAGCACGGCCAGGAAGACGATCGGGAGCGAAGCGATGATCCGAGCCGCCGACCGGGCCTGAACCTGGAGCGCCTCGGCCTCTCGCTGAACCTCATGGACCGCAGTCACCGTCGCCTCCACTTCCGAGAAGAGGGGCGCCAGCGCCCCTCCGCCCGGCCTCTGGACGAGTACGGCCGCGGCCAGGAGATCGAAGACCGGCTCCGCGACCCTGGCCCGGGCGGCCGCCCAGGCCTCGGCCTGCCGGCCGGTCAGCGCGGCCCCCGCGATCATGGAGAACTCCGGGCGCAGCGCCTCGGGTCCTCTCTCCGCGAGGACCGCCAGACACTGCTGGACACCGACCCCCCCCGTCTCCAGTAGCTGGCGAAGGAGCCGGATCGACTCCAGCACGGCGTCCTGCCGCCGATGCCGGCGGTCGCGGGCCCGGACCCCGACGCCCGCTCGGACCAGGAAGCCCCCTCCCACGGCCCCTGCCAGTCCGAGAGCCGTGACTCCTCCCAAGGCGAACCCCAGCAGGCCGCCGGCCGCGACGCCCCCCAGCTCGATCGCCACCAGGACCCGCAGCGAAAGCCATGGCCATCCGGCGGACTCCGCGCGCCCCCTCTCGGCCGCGAGCAGCCGCCGCACCAGGGCGGGCGGCGAGACCCCCGCGTTTGCGGTTCCACCCGCCCCTGCGCCGCCGCCCAGCGCGAGCACGGCCAGACCCGCCCCCAGCGCGGCGCAGGCCGCCGCCGCCTCAAGCATCGAGAGGCTCCAGGAGCGCGTCGGGGTCGAGCCCCTCCAGCTTGGCCAGGATCCGCTCGGGCATGGCGGAGACGGCCCCGACCCGCCGCCAGCGACCGTCGGGCGCGAGCCGGACCAGCTCGTCAACGGTCACCCTGCCCGCCTCCACCCCGGCCAGGTATCCGAGGGAGCGCAGCCGACGGACCCGGGCCCCGTCGGCGCGCGTGCCCAGGCCCCCGAGCTGAATCACGAGGTCGACCGTCCGCGCCACCTCCGCTACAAGGGCGTCCAGGCCGGGGGCGTGCGGGCTCCGAAGCGCCAGGCGGACCAGGCGCGGCACGGTGTCGCGCGGCGATTCCGAGTGAAGTGTGCATATGGAACCCGGATGCCCCGTGTTCATAGCGTCCAGCAGGTCTAGCGCCTCACCCCCGCGGACTTCCCCGATGACGATCCGATCTGGCGACATCCGCAGCGCCTCATGGACCAGCATCTGGATCGTGATGGCGCCCTTCCCTTCGGTGTTGTGCGGCCGGCCCTCCAGAGAGACACAGTCAGCGAGGTCCCGCCAGAGGTGGAGCTCCGCCTGGTCCTCGATGGTCACGACCCGCTCATGGCCGGGGATGAGGCGGCAGAGCACGCGGGTGAAGGTCGTTTTCCCGGTTCCGGTCCCACCCGCGACGAGGATGTTGAGCCGCCGCCGGACGGCCGCCTCCAGGAACCGTTCCATCGCCTCCGGCAGGAACCCTGCCGCCGCCAGGTCGCCGAGGGTGCGGAATCGGGCCGGCGGATGTCTGCGGATGGTCACGCTCATCGGACGCGACGGCGGCGTCAGCGCCGCATGGAGCCGGCTGCCGTCTGGGAGCGTCATAGTCACGGTCGGACTGGCTCGGTCCAGGCGTGCGGACCCGGAACCGTCCGCGTACCACTGGACGAGGGCAACCAGGGGCTCCTCCTCGGTGAACGGCGGAGACACCTCGGTCCGGAGACCGTCGCGGACCACGAAGCACGCACCCGTGCCGTTGATCCTGATCTCCTCCACCTGGGGGTCGGCCAGGTACTCCGCCAAGGGTCCGAGAGGCGTCACCGCCCCGAAGACGCGCCGCCAGATGGCTTCGCACTGGGCGCGGTCCAGCGCGTATCCCCCCTCGCGCTGCTCCTGGCCGACCAGGCGTCCCACAAGGTCATAGGCCCAGCCCTGGTCCTCGATGCGAAGCCGCCCACCCCCCCGCCGCCCCAGCTCCAGCGCGAGCTCCTCTTCCACTCGGACACGGACACGGCTCTCGGCCGCCTGCTCCGAGCTCACGGCCATGCCGTCACACGAGCCCCGCAGTCCGGGTGGACGGTTCGGGCCGCCTCCCGGATGGGGGCCGCGAAGGGACCCCGCCCGTGCGCGGGAGCGCGCCTTTCGAGGAGCGCCCGGGCCTTGTCGGGGCGGTCGGGTATGCGGGCCAGCAAGGGCAGGCCGTGCGCGGCCGCGAGCAGCTGCTCGGCCCCTCTGAGCCTCCCCCGGCCGCAGCGGTTGGCGATGAGGCCGCCATCAGCGCCCCGCGGCGCGGCGGCGAGGGCTCTGTCCGCCCGGTCCACCCCGAGGCGGTCGGGCACGGCCACCCAGACCACCCAGTCGGCGGCGGCCAGGAGTTGGCGCTGGAGCGGTCCCAAGCAATGGCCGAGGTCGACCACGACGGCCTCGTGCGAGTCGCGGGCATGGCCCGTCAGCTCTCTCCCGTCCACGCCCGCCGCGGTGACCTCCAGGGCGCGAAGCCCCCCGGCCGACGGCGTCGCCAGGTCCCTCATCGCCTGGCCCCCCACTGCCCCGTGCTCGAGGGCGCGCGCGAAGGCCTCCGCCGTCGGTGGGAGGTCGAGCCACGCCGCGACCGACGGCGCCTCCGCGTCCGCGTCCAGCAGGAGTGTCTCAAGACCCGAGGCGGCCAGGCACCGGGCCAGGCCGACCGAGACGAAGGTGCAGCCGGGACTGCCCTTGCCCCCCGTGACGGCGATCACGCGCGACCGTGCCCGGGACCTCGCTCCATCCCCCGGACTGGCCTGGGCCTGGCGACCCCCCCGCCGCCCGACCAGCCTCACGATCCCGCCACCTGCGCCGCCTCCTGGGGGGAGGCGATCACGCGCGCCTCCCCGCCTGCCCCCGAAGCCCCGGCCGCCCGCGGTCCGGAGACGACGGCCACCGCCAGCGGCATGGAGCCGGCGAACACGAAGGCGGGGGTCTTGGCGGGGTCCACCGCCAGGACGATGGCTCCCGGTTCGACGGCGGCCACCAGCACATTCATGGCGAAAGGAGTTACCGCAGGGTGCGCGGTATCGCCGAGCGCGAAGAGGTCGACGAGGTCACCCGGACGCACCGGCGGCAGCCCCTTGACGGGAACGAGGACGAGACGCTGCGCGGCGCCGGGCCCCACGTCGCCTCGCTGAATGACCTGGCCCGCCAGCAGGTCGTGGACGGCGCGCATCCCGCGGGGCGCACCGGAGCCCGCGGCCGGGTAGACGAGGGCCGCCTGCGTCGACCCCATCTGCAGCGTCGCGACGGCCAGCGAGGAGGCGTCCAAGATGGTGCCCGCGGGCACGTCCCGCGAAGCCACGAGGACACGCTGTGAAGGGGCACCTCCCCCCGCGGCCAGCACGGCACCGCTCGCGATCGCGCCTGCCGCCAGGGCCCCGAGGGCGACCAGCCAGCGTCTCAGAGGGAGGCCTCCACGGCGGCCAGTCTCGCCTCCGCCATGGGGATTCCCAAGCGAGGGTGTTAATCCGCCCGGCGGGGAAGCAGGCTGTAAAGAGTGCCTTTACCGGAGCTGCCCCGCACCCTTACGCTGCGGCTCCGTCATGGCCGTCCCAGCCCTCATCAAAGCCTCCGAGAAGGAGACCTCAGACTCCGGTGATAGGCGCCGCCGGCTGCTTCTCGAGACCGCCGACGTCATCCTCGAACACGTCGAGCTGATCAGGCTCGGCGACGGCGCCACTGTCCCAGCTGCCCTCGGCGACGCCATCGCGGATCTCCAGCGCCGCCTGGGTCGGCCCGACCCTCCGGTGTCGCCCGCCACCCTTGAAGCCGCCTACGACCTCGTCCTCAGCGTACAGGGGCGCCTCATGGCGGCCAATCCCCGCAACCCATCGCCGCGCGCGCACGCAAACCGCGCCGCAGGTCAGCCCGTCGTCGCCGGGCTCCGCGGCGGAGGCCGCTGGAAGATCCTCGCCCTGCCTGCGCCGCAGCCTGGAGAGGAGGACGCGTGGCCCGACCTCGTCAGGGCGACGGTCG
>JBOHUY010000219.1:0-6827 GCA_050735015.1 Candidatus Dormibacterales bacterium
ACATCGAGATGATCAGCACCTCCGAGATCCGGATCACCTGCATCGTCGGGCGCGACCGGGTCGCCGAGGGGGTGCGGGCTCTGCACCGCGCCTTCGACCTCGACCGGGAGACAGAGCCCGTCCTCACGGGCCCCGAGCGGCCGGCCGCGCCACCGCGCGGCGCCGGGCGCGGGTAGCGGCCGTTCCCACCGCCGCGGCCAACTTCGAGCTCGCACCATGCCCGTCTCTGTAGCCATCGTGGGTGCGCAGGGAGCGGGCAAGACCTCCCTCTTCGCGGCCCTCACGGGCGGCCGGGGCGCGGACGGGGTGGGCATGGTGGACGTCCCCGACCCCAGGCTGGGCCGGCTGGCGGGCGCGGTCGGACCCAAGAAGGTGACGCCGGCCCAGGTCCGGGTCGCCGACGCCCCGCCCGGCAGCCGCGCCCGGCAGGCCGCCGCCGCGCGCGAGGCGGACGTCATCCTGCACATCGTCCGCTGCTTCGGCGAGGCGCCCGACCCGGCCGGGGAGCTGGAGAGCGTGAGGCTCGACCTCGTCCTGGCCGACCTCGCCTCCGTCGAGAAAAGGCTCCAGGCCGTCGAGCACGAGGGCGCCGTGGGCAAGAAGCACCCGGCCGAGGAGGTGGCCGCCCTCCGGGCCGCCAGAGAGCACCTGGAGGCGGGCCTCCCCCTTCGCACCCTGACCGTGGCGGACGAGGGCGGGCGGGCGCTGGCGCCCCTTTTCCCGATCACCGTCAGGCCCTCGGTGCTGGTGGCCAACGTGGGCGACGGCACGCTCCAGACGGGCGGTGAGCCGGCCGCGCGCCTGCGGGCGGCGGCGGGCGCGGAGGAGGCGGTGGTCGTGCTCAGCGCCCGGCTCGAGCTGGAGCTGGGCGAGCTGGAGGCGGCCGAGGCGGACCAGTACAGGTCGAGCTTCGGCCTCCAGGAGTCGGGGCTGGGCGCCGTGGCAAGGGGGGCCTGGGAGGTGGGAGGCTTGATCACGTTCTTCACCGCCGGGGAGCCGGAGGTGAGGGCCTGGCCCGTGGCCGAGGGCGCCGCCGCCCCGGTCGCGGCCGGGGTCATCCACTCGGACTTCGAGCGACACTTCATCCGCGCCGAGGTGACCTCCGTCGACGACCTGGTGGCGGCCGGGTCCATGGAAGCCCTGCGCTCGGCGGGGAGGCTGCGGGTGGAGGGGCGCGAGTACCGCGTCCGCGATGGCGACGTCGTCTTCTTCCGCGTCGGCCGCTAGAGTCCCAGGGGAGCGTGGCAGGGCCGGGGCGGGGAGCTCGGCGGTCAGGGGGGGACTTACGATAGGCGCCGTGGGGGACCTCCGCTTCAGCAGCGCGCACGTCTGGGTGAGGGTGGACGGCGCCGTCGCACTGCTGGGGGTGACCGACTACTTCCAGGACCAGCTGGGCGACATCACCGGGCTCGAGCTCCCGGACCCGGGCGACGACCTCCGGGCGGCCAGGCGCATGGGCAAGGTCGAGAGCGAGACCGCGGCCTCCCCCATCGAGGCGCCCCTCTCAGGCGAGGTTGTCGAGGTCAACGCGGAGGTGCTGGAGAGCCCCGATCTCGTCAACCAGGATCCTTTCGAGGCCGGGTGGCTGATCAAGGTGCGCCTCGCGGACCCCTCCGAACTCGACGAGCTCTTGAGCGAGGAGGAGTACGTGGACCTGACGACGGAGGTCTGAGGTCTCGGGCGGGGTGAGGGGCTCGGCCGGCGGCCGGCGGGCGCTGGCGCTGGCGCTGGCGGCGGCCCTGGCGGCCGCCTGCCAGGCTCCCGCCCGCGGCGCGGGGACCTAGCGGACGCCCCGGCCAGCCCGGCCCGCCGCCCAAGGTGCCCGGCTGGTCAGCGCCGGGGCCCCCACCACGGCCGGCTGCCTGCGGCGACTTGAGCGGCGCTGCTACCAGCCGGCCCAGATCGAGCGGGCCTACGGGCTCCCCACCCTCTACCGGAAGGGGCTGGACGGCCGTGGCCGCACGATCGCCATCGTGGTCTCCTACGGCTCTCCGACCATCGCCTCCGACCTGCGCGTGTTCGATCACGAGTTCGGCCTGCCCGCCGCGCGCCTGACCGTGGTGGAGCCGGCGGGCCCGGTCCCGGCGTACGACGGGTCCGACCCCACCCGCGTCTCGGCCGCGGCCGAGACCTCCCTCGACGTGGAGTGGGCGCACGCCGTGGCCCCGGGCGCCGCCCTCTTGGTGGTCGCCACCCCGACCTTCGAGGGGGAGGGGACTTCGGGCTTCCCGGAAATCGTGGCGGCCGAGCGCACCGTGATCGACCGGGGCATGGCCGATGTCATCAACGAGAGCTTCGGCGCCACCGAGCAAACCTTCCCCGCGCCGGCCGCCATCTTGGGCATGAGGGGCGCCGAGCAGGACGCCGCCGGCCGCGGGGTCAGCATGGTGGCCGCCTCCGGCGACCAGGGGGCGGGGGGCCTCACCAGGGACGCCCGGGGCGTCTACCCCTTCCCGGCCGTGATCTGGCCGGCCAGCGACCCCCTCGTGACGGCCATCGGGGGCACGTTCGTCGACCTCGACGGCGCTGGTCGCAGGCTCGAGCCCGACAGCGTCTGGCAGAGCCCGCCGGGTGGCGGCCGGCTGGGGGCATCGGGGGGAGGGCTCTCGACGGTCTTCCCGCGCCCCGCCTTTCAGGACGCCGTGGCCTCCGTCGTCAAGGGCCGGCGGGGCATCCCCGACATCAGCTTGAGCGCCGCCTACGAGGGGTCCGTCGACGTCTACGACACGGCTCCGGGCGGGGCCCGCGGATGGCAGCTCCTCTACGGCACGAGCGAGGCGGCCCCGCTCTTCAGCGGGATGGTCGCCATCGCCGACCAGTTGGCGGGGCGCAGGCTGGGCGAGGTCGATCCCCTCCTCTACCGCCTGGCCGCCGAGCACGAGCCCGGCATCGTGGACGTGACGCGCGGCGACAACTCGCTCGATTTTCGCTCGCCCGCGGGCGCGCCCGTGGCCGTCCGCGGCTACCCGTCCGCCCCGGGCTACGATCTCGCCAGCGGGCTCGGCACCGCGGCGGCCGCGCTCTTGGTCCCCGAGCTGGCCGGCGCCCTCACCGCGGGGCCGTCGGTGGACTAGAAGCGGACCCCGAAGGCCTGCCGGACGCGCCGCCGGGAGAGGAGGACGAGGACCGGCAGGCCGACCAGGAGGAAGCACCAGACGAGGGCCGCCAGCACGGCCAGCGCCCAGCCCCAGGCGCGGCGCGCGCGCAGCCCCAAGTAGGCGGCGATGTGAAGGGCGCAGCCCAGCGGTGGGAGGACGCTGAGCTCGACGATGGCCGTCCGCGGGTCCGGGTAGCTGAAGCCGGCGTCGCGGAGGGTGCCCAGGAGCTGGGGCTGGCCGCCCGGGGCCAGGAGGTAGGCGGCCAGCTGGGCCTGGCCCACGAGAAGGATGATGGAGCCCGCCGCGTAGAGGTTGATCATGAAGCGGGGCAGGACCTCGCCCCGCTCGTGGGAGTCGGCTTCAGCCCGCCGGGCGGCGCCGCAGTTGTGACAGCGTTCCTCGGCGGGGTTCAGATCGGCCCCGCAGGCGTTACAGTGACCAGGCCCGCGAGACTGCACGGCCGGACGATTATGTCACCGCCGCTTCGAGTGCGAGTCGATCCCAGGGCCCGCGTAGCGCGCGCCCTGCTGCGCCGGCTGCTGAGCTCGGTCTTCGAGATCCGGGCGGAAGGCCTCGAGCACCTGCCCTCGGGCCCCTACATCCTGGCCTGCAACCACCTCGGCTGGGTGGATCCGTTCGTGATACTGGCCGCCCTCCCCGCGCGGCCCCGTGTGCACTTCCTGGGACGCCGCTCGGCCATCCACAACAGAGCCTGGAAGAGGTGGATCCTGAGCGCCTTCGGAGGTGTCATCCCCGTCGACCCCGGGGCTCACAGCCTGGGCCTGTCGGACCAGGTGGCGGCGGTCCTGCGCGGAGGCGGGGCCCTGGCGCTCTTCCCCGAGGGCGCCACGGGGCCGGAGGAGGGGGCGCTCCTGCCCTTCCGCCCGGGCGTCGCCCGCTACGCGGCCGCCTCACGGCTGCCTGTGGTGCCGGCCGGCCTGGCCGGGACGCTCGAGCTCTGGCTCGGGAAGGGCCTCACCTTGAGGCTGGGTCCACCGCTGCACTGCGAGGTGGAGTCGGAGGCCGAGCTGGCCAGGATCAGGGTGGCGGTGGCGCAGGCCCTGCCCGCCTACACGCCCGGCGCGGGGAAGCGCCGCTGGCCCTGGCTCACTCACCTCCTGGGCTGAGGTGTAGCCAATGCTTTGGGCCTTGACAACGTCTACATGCTGGAGTATATAAGGACGCGGGACACAACATGTCGTAGTCGACGATCCAGCAGGTTGTGTCCCCCCCGACCTCTCGGGCGGCAGGCAGGCGCGTCGGACCAACGGTCTCAGTCCATGTCGTGGCACCACTCAAGTTCGCCTGCCTGCCTGGCCACCCGCCGGCGGGTCGGCCACCTCTTCGCCCTCGCTATAGACTGGCCACGTGCCCCGCAAACAGAAGAGGCGGACACGGGACCGCCGCCATCCGCAGGGGGCGACGGCCGCGCCGGTGGCCCGTCCTCAACCCGCCCCCGCCGCCCCCCGCCCGGGGACCGCGACCGGGGCGGTGGAGATGAGGCTGGCCCCCACCGGCACCAGCCGGCGCCGGGCCGGCCAGGTCGTCCTGGAGGGGGTGGACCCGGCCATCCCCCTGGACCAGGTCCCCCACTTCACGGCCGACCTCAGGCGCATCGGCGTCACCATCGCGGTGATGGTGGTCCTGCTCGTCATCGGGTCGCGCATCATCCCCCTCGCCATCCACTGAAGAGGGGACAGGGGGCTCCTTTTCAGCCCGCCTCCCCGGCGGCGCTCGTGGCCGCCAGCCGCTGCACGATCTGGAGGGTGCGCTCGTCGATCTGGCGGAGGCCCTCCAGCAGCTTCTCGATCTCGGCCTCGGCCTTCTGGTTGACCTCGTAGTCGGCCTCCGCGCGCGCGTCGGCGTGGGCGGACTGCACGTTCTGCCCGACCATGATGAGGGGCATCAGAAGGAGCTGGACGATGTTGCCCAGGAAGAGAAGGAAGGCGAAGGGGTAGGGGTCGTGGATCAGCCGGCCGATGCCCGTGCTCTGCCAGGTGATCCAGCCCCCCATCCAGATGGCGAAGAGGTAGAAGGCCCACATGGTCCCGATCGCCGAGGTGACGAGGATGGCGATCCGCATGTTGAGGCCCATCTTCTGGACGACGTCGCGACGGGTGACCGGGCGGGCCCGGTGCGGCAGCGGCACAGACCAGGAGCGCGAGGCCCTGGGCGCGGCGGCGGAAGTGGTGTCAGGGTCGCTCATCTTGGAAGAATCCCTCCTTGTGTCCGCCCCTGTGGCGCCGGGGCCGGTGGGGCAATCCTATTGAGGCCGGACGGTCCTGTCCCGCGCCGGGCGCGGCCCTGGCGGGTTCCGGGGGGCGTCGCACCCGCACCTATACTCACCGCGTGCGGGTGATCCTCTTCACGGGCAAGGGCGGGGTCGGGAAGACGTCGGTGGCGGCCGCCACGGCCGCGGCCTGCGCGCGCGCCGGCTACCGCACGATGATCGTCAGCACCGACGCCGCCCACTCCCTCGGGGACGCGTTCGACGTCGAGCTGGGCGCCCAGGCCGAGCGCCTGGGCGACAACCTGTGGGCGCACGAGGTCTCCGCCCTCCACGAGATGGAGCGGCACTGGCGCAAGCTCCACGACTACGCGGCCCGGGTCTTCGCGACCCAGGGCCTGGACGACGTCGTGGCCGAGGAGGTGGCCAACCCCCCCGGCATGGAGGAGGTCGCCTCCCTCATGTGGATCAAGCACTACGCCGAGCGCGGGGACCACGACGTCATCGTGGTCGACTGCGCCCCCACCGGGGAGACCCTCCAGCTGCTCACCTTCCCGGACGCCGCCCGCTGGTGGCTCAACAAGGTCCTGCCCTGGGAGAGGCGCGCCATGAGGTTGGCGCGGCCGGTCCTGCAGCCGCTCATGGACCTGCCCCTGCCGGGTGACGACGTCTACACCTCCCTGAGAGACCTCCTGCTTGACCTGGAGGGCATGAAGAAGGTCCTCACGGACGGTTCGGTGACGACCATGCGAATCGTCCTCAACCTCGAGAAGATGGTCGTCAAGGAGGCCAAGCGGGCCTTCACGTACCTCAGCCTCTACGGCTACGTCACGGACGCCGTCATCGTCAACCGGCGCATGCCGGAGACGGTGCGGGACGAGCTCTTGAGAGAGTGGCGCCGCATCCACGCCCGCTACCGCGCCGAGGTGGATCAGTCCTTCGCCCCCGTGCCAGTCCTGGAGGTCCCGCTCTTCGAGAAAGAGGTGGTCGGCGAGGCGATGCTCCTGCGCATGGCGTCGGCCCTCTACCGGGGCGAGGACCCCGCCCGCCGCTTCTACGAAGGCACCTCGCAGCGGGTCGAGAAGTCGGGCGAGGAATACGTCCTGGCGCTCAAGGTGCCCTTCACCCAGAAGACCGACATCGCGCTCGCCCGCCACGACGGCGAGCTCTTCGTGACGGTGGGCTCATACCGGCGCGAGATCGCGCTGCCCCGGGTCCTCTCCCAGCGGCAGACCCTGGGGGCGACCATGGAGGGGGGCGAGCTCTTGATCCGCTTCGGGAAGGGCACGGGCGTCGCCTCGTGAGCCCCTCCCCCGGGGAGCGCGAACCCCTCTCGGAGCTGTTCCACCGCCTCACGGGGCTCCTGCGCGAGGTCGTCCCGCCCGAGGCCCAGGTTCACCTCTTCAACGCCCAGCGCGAACTCCTCGCGGCCCTCGCCATCATGTACGAGAACCAGGCCGGGCCTCGCCGGCCGGGGGGCCGGGGGGGCCGGCGCCGGCCCC
>JBOHUY010000220.1:0-1801 GCA_050735015.1 Candidatus Dormibacterales bacterium
GAACCGGCTCGAGCCAGCGTTATCATCCGGCGGCTGTGGCGATCGCCGACGGGAGCTGGCTGCGACGGGGCCGGGCGGCGCTGCTGGGCGTCGTGGTGGCGGCCGTCTTCTACGTGGTGGCGGCCCCGCCGCACTCCGTACTGAGCTCGGACTGGACCTCGTTCGCGACCGGAGCCCACCTGGTCCTGACCCGGCCCTCACACCTCTACGACCACGCCGCCCAGCGCACCGTGCAGGCGGGGCTGACGGGCGGGGGCGCCTTCTCACAGCACGGGCAGCGCGGGCTCCTGCCCTTCTGGTCCCCGCCCTGGGTGGCCCTCGCCGCGGTCCCCTTCGTCTGGGCCGGGGACGTCACCGGCGGCCGTCTCTGGATGCTCGCCGGCCTGGCCGCGCTCGCGCTCGGGCTCTATCTCCTGGCCGGGCCCCGCCGCCGCGCCGTCGCCATCGCCGCGCTGGCGGGCTTCCCGACCGTCTCCATGGTCCTCAACGGCCAACTGGACGGTCCCCTGGTCCTGGGGCTGGGGGCGGCCTGGGTGCTCTGGCGGGAGGATCGGGCCGTCCTGGCGGGCGCCGCGCTCACGCTCACGCTGGTCAAGCCCCACCTCGTCATCCCCCTCGCAGCGGCGCTGCTGCTGGGCCGGCGCTGGCGGCTCCTGGCCGGCTGGGCGGCGGGGACCGCAGCGGCCGTGGCGGGGGCCTTCCTGGTCGACCCCTCCTGGATCGGGCAGGCAGCCCTGGGGGCGGTGCCGGCCGGGAACAACGTCGGCCTCGCGGGCCTGGTCAGCCAGGGTGGGACGGGGCCTTTGTGGGCGACCTACCTTCTGAGCCTGGCCGGGCTCGTGGCCGTGCTCGCGCTCGCCGGGCGCGCCGTGGGGGTGGAGAGGAAGGCCGCGCTCCTTGTCGCGGGCGGGCTACTGGCCGCCCCCCACGCCCTCGCCACCGACCTCGCTCTCGTCGCTCCGGCCCTACTCATGGTGGGGGACGGCGGCTTCGCCGCCTGGTTCGGACTCTCGGCGGGGGCGCTTGCCGTGGCGCTCACGGGGCGGCCGGAGGCGGCCGCTCTGCTCTCGCTCCTGGTCATCGGGGGCTTCATGGTCCGCGTGGGAGGCGGCGAGGACGTCTTCGGGCGCTGGGCCCTCCCGTCGTGGTGGCGGGGGCCCCGCACGGGCACCGCTGGCGCCCTCCGCGACCGCGCCTGAGTAGTCCTGGGTCAAGGCCCTCAGGCGACCCATGCGTCGGGGGAAGGGCCGCGGCGCTGAGCCAGGCGGCAGGCCCGGCGTCGGACACCGGCCGGGTCTCGTGAGCACGCTGACCCGGGTGTTCGCAAGCTCCGGATGACGCCGGAGTCGCCGCGGACCTCGCTCAACCAGGCGGAGATCAAATGAGGGCGCTCCGCCAGGCTTGACTGGCGAGGAGCGGCGCCGGCTGGCCGGGACCGAGAAGGAGAACGGGGCGCTGCGGTGACGGAAGAGGTCCGCAAGAGCCAAGACCTGACTCATCCGCGCGAGGCGCTTCGCGCTCGCTCCACCACCTCGAGCCAGGTACTGCCGAGTGGGTCGAATGGCGGAGTCGGGTGACGCTGCGTCCATCGGCTGCCGCGATGGATCAATCGTGAAAATAGGGGCCAACTCCATGGCCCAAGGGGGCGGGAATGAAGTAAACCATGGGCGTGGACCGGCCTGGGCAGTCACAGACTGCGTCTGCGGTTCAGCACGAAGGCGATCGCAGTGTCGGACACCCTAACGACGGCCCGTAGGGCAATCAGGCCGTCGGGGGTTCCGACGCCTCTGATGCCCTTTAG
>JBOHUY010000221.1:0-12563 GCA_050735015.1 Candidatus Dormibacterales bacterium
GGCGGGGGGTGAGCCGGCGCTGCCGGACGCGGTGCCACCGAAGCGCCCTTTCCTGTTCGCGGACGGTCGTCTCAAGCATGGGCGGGCCTTGCGCCCACTATACAGGCGGGGCCCGACTTTTAGTCCGGGCCTGCCCGGGCGGGCCGGGTCGGCCCCTGCCGGATGCCACATCTTGGGCTCTTCTCCACAGCTGTACACATCATGTGGACAAGTACCACCGGGCGCCCTTGGAGTAAAGGCGATCCGCGGGCGGGCGCGGGGCTGGGACCGGGAGCCGGGAGGGCCGGGGCGGGCTCTCAGTCCTTCTCGACGCGCTCTTTCTGGTACTGGTCCACGAGCGCTTTGGCCAGGTGCGCGGGGAGCTCGTCGTAGTGCGAGAAGGCGGTCGAGAAGGTGCCCCGGCCCTGCGTGATGGAGCGCAGATCGAGGGCGAACTTCTGCATCTCGGCCTCTGGGACCTGGGCCCTCACCACCTGCCAGGAGGCGTCGGGCTCGGTGCCCGAGATCCTGCCCCGCTTGCCGTTGAGGTCGCTCATGACATCGCCCAGGTAGCGCTCGGGCACCCTCACCTCCACGTCCATGACCGGCTCCAGGATCACGGGCGCGGCTTCCGCGGCGGCCCTGCGGATGGCCAGCGCGCCGGCGATCTGGAAGGCCATGTCGGAGGAGTCGACGGAGTGGACCTTGCCGTCGACCAGGCGGACCTTGACGTCGACCATCGGGTAACCGGCCACGAGGCCCTTCTCCATGGCGTCCCTGACGCCCTTCTCGACCGAGGGCCGGAAGTTATGGGGGATGGCCCCCCCGAAGATCTTGTCCTCCCAGATGAAGCCGTCGCCCGTCCCCGCGGGCTCCACCTCGATCGTGCAGACGCCGTACTGGCCGTGGCCGCCGGACTGCTTGACGTGGCGTCCCTCGGCGCGGGCCGAGCCCGAGAGGGTCTCCCGGTAGGCGATGCGGGGGATGGCCGTGGAGGCCTCGACGCCGTACTTGCGGCGGAGCTTCTCCAGGGTCACCTCCAGGTGCACGTCCCCCATGCCGCGGATGAGGTGCTGGTGGGTGACCTCGCTGCGCTCCACGTGCAAGGTGGGGTCCTCCTCGGTCAGCCGGGCCAGGCCGCTCGAGATCTTCTCCTCGTCGCCCCGGCTCTTGGGCATGATGGCGAGCGTGTAGACGGGGCTGGGCAGCTGGAGGTCGGCGCCGTCGGGGGCGGCCCCCAGGACGTCGCTCGTGAGCGTGGCCTGCAGCTTGGCCACGGCGCCGATGTCTCCCGCGCAAAGCTCGGTCGCGTTGACGTGCTCTTTGCCGCGCGGGAAGAAGAGCTGCCCCACGCGCTCGTCGGTGTCGCGGGTGGCGTTGGGGACGTGCTGGTCCGAGCGCAGGCACCCGGAGAGGACCTTGAGGTAGCTGACCCTGCCCACGAAGGGGTCGGCGGTGGTGTTGAAGACGAGCGCGCGGGCTTCGCCGGCGGGGTCGCCCGCGGGGGCCGGGAGCAGATGGACAGCGGCGTCGAGGACGTTGAGGACGCCGGTCAGCCTGGTCGCCGAGCAGCAGACGACGGGAGCCACCGTGCCCGCCGCGACCGCCGCTCGGAGCCCCCGCTCGACCTCCTCGTCCGTGAGTGTGCCCTCCTCCACGTACTTCTCGAAAAGGGTGTCGTCGCCCTCCGCGGCGGCCTCCACGAGCCGGCCCCGGAGCTCTTGCGCGCGCGCGGCCAGCTCGGCGGGGACCTCGCCCTCCTGGTGCCGGCCCTCTCCCGCGGCCAGGTAGGCGCGGCCGCTCAGGAGGTCGACGACGCCCTCGAAGGCGGCCTCCGAGCCGATGGGGATGTGCAGGGGCACGGGCTTGGGGGAGAGCTGGGCCCGCATCGCCTCCACGGCCCCGAAGTAATCCGCGTTCTCCTTGTCCATCTTGGTGACGACCACCAGCCGGGGCTTGGCGAGCCGGTTGCACTGCTGCCAGGCGAGCTCGGCCCCGACCGAGAGCTGGGCCCCGGCGGAGACCACGACGAGGGCCCCTTCGGCCGCCGCCAGCCCGCTGGCGGCCTGGCCGGAGAAGTCCGCGAACCCGGGCGCGTCCAGGAGGTTGACCTTGGTCCCGCCGTGCTCCAGGTGGGCGACGCCGAGGCCGATGGAGATCCTCCGTCTCTGCTCCTCGGGCTCGAAGTCGAGGGTGGCCGTGCCGGCGTCGGTGGACCCCATGCGCGGCACCGACCCGGTGGCGAAGAGCATGGCCTCGGCGAGGGTGGTCTTGCCCTCGTGCGAGTGTCCGAGCAGGACCAGGTTTCGAATCCGGTCGGGCCCGCGGCTTGGCACGGCCTCTAAGTGTAAGGTCTGGCCGTGGGCGGCCCGGCGGGGCCTCAGGGCCGGGTTTCCCGGCCCCGGCGCGGAGGTAACATGATTTTTGATGGCGAAGAGAGGGGCGAGCCTGGAGGAGGTCCTGGCGGCCATCGAGGCGGCGCGCGACAAGGTCATGGCCGACGAGGTCAAGTCCCTGACCAAGCTCGGCATCCCCAAGACGATGGCCTACCAGATGGTGGCCAGCCGCTTCCAGCAGAAGGCCGGGGGCGCTCAGGACGAGGCCGAGCCGGATCCTTTCGACGGCGGCGGGACCCCGTCCTGGGACGACATCGGGTAGTGGACCCGGGCCGAGGTGACGGCGTCGCGCCAGCGGCCCTCCCGCCTCCCCGGTCCTCCCCCTGACCTCCTCCGCCCTTGAACCGCGGCCGGCGGTTCGGAAGGCTCCTCGGTATCGTCAGCGAGGTCGTGCTCCAGCCCGGCCAGGCGCCCTCCCAGCTCGCCCGCGCCCTGGGGGTCTCCGAGAGGACCCTCTTCCGTGACCTGATGGAGCTGCGCGCGCTGGGGGTCGACATCACGTTCGTGGAGGGCTACCAGCTCCAGGAGCGGCTGGACCTGGGAGAGAGGGCGCCGGCCGGCTCCCCTCGCGCGGTGGCCCTGCCGCTCGTCTACGAAGAGCAGCTCCGCCTCCTGAGGTCGAGCTTCCCGCCCCAGGTGGCCGCCCGCGTCCAGGCCGAGGTGGAGGCGGCCGGCCCCGCGCTCTTGGCCCAGCTCTTCGGCCGCGCCGTGGAGAAGGTCACCACCGGTGGCGAGGGCGGGGCTCGATGAGCGGGGCGCCCGTTCTGCTCTTCAGCAACGGGGACGGCGACGCCGAGTTCTTCTACGCCTGCCGCTTCGACGTGGAGCGGGCGGCCTACCTCGGGTTCGCGCCCGGTGACGACCTCCTCATCGTGCGGGACATGGAGCTGGAGAGGGCGCGGGCGGAGTCCTCGGCGCGGCGCGTCGTGCTCGCGGAGGAGCTCGGCTACACCCTCGGCGCGAGGGAGGAGGCGGCCTGGGCGAAGGCGGTCGCCGGGGCCCTGGGGGAGCGGTCGATGCGCCAGGTCCGGGTTTCCCCCAACATGCGCATCGCCTACCAGGAGGGGCTGGCGGAGGCGGGCGTGGAGGTGGCCGAGATCGACCACGCGCTCTTCACCGCCGAGCGCCGGCGCAAGTCCCCCGAGGAGGGCTCTTTCATTCACGCCGCCCAGCGCGCCGCCGAGGCCGCCTGCGTGGAGGTGATCAGCCGGATCGGGGCGGCGGAGGCCAGGGAGGGGCTGCTCTGGGACGGGGGCAGGCCGCTCACCTCCGAGCGCCTCAAGGCGGAGGCGGAGCGCGTCCTCACCGAGATCGGGTACGCGGCTGGCGAGATGATCGTGGCCGGGCCCCCCCAGAGCGCCCAGCCCCACAACGGGGGCACGGGGCAGATCCGGGCCGGGGGGCCGATCGTGATCGACATCTTCCCCCGGGGCCGGACCTCGCGCTACTGCGGCGACCTCACCCGGACCGTGGTCGCGGGCGAGCCCCCGCCGGAGGTCGGCCGGATGCACGCGGCCGTCTGCGCCGCCCTCGACGCCGGCGCCGCCCTCCTCCGTGAGGGGGCCAACGGCCGCGACGTCCACCGGGCCGCCTGCCGGGTCCTCGTGGAGGCCGGCTTCGGCACCAACACGGCGGGGCTGGAGGGGGCGCCGGGCGGGGCCCGCATGATCCACTCGCTGGGCCACGGGGTGGGCCTGCAGGTCCACGAGGAGCCCGGCCTGCGCGACCTCGACGTCACCCTGCGGGCGGGCGACGTCGTCACCGTCGAGCCGGGGCTGTACCTGGCCAATCTGGGCGGGGTTCGGGTGGAGGACACGGGCATGGTCACCCAGGAGGGCTTCAAGAACTACTCCTCCATCTCCAGGAGCCTCGACCCCCGGGCCTACATGTAGGCCCCCGCCGTGTAAAGAATGGCTTCAGCCCCCTTATCATGGCCGGGGTGGCGCAGCCGGCCGGGCACACGCTCGGGGACAGGATCCGAAGGCTCAGGCACGAGCGCCGCCTGAGCCTCGCGCAGGTGGCCGGGTCGGACTTCAGCAGGGCCTTTTTGAGCCAGGTCGAAACGGGTCGCAGCCAGGCCTCGACGAGGACTCTTCGCATCATCGCCGCCCGCCTGGGCACGCACGTCGAGTACCTGCTCCAGGGCACGGCGCCGACCGTCGACCGCGACCTCGCCCTGGAGCGGGCCCGGATCATGCTGGCCACAGGGCGCCCCCGCCGCGCCCTCCAGGAGCTGGGCGAGCTCGTCTCGGTCCCCGACTGGCCCTTCGGGTTCGACGCCCGCCTCTGCGCCTGCGGGGCGCTCAGGGCGCTGGGCCGCGAGGAGCCGGCGGAGGCCGCGCTGGCGGGGGCGGAGAGGCTGCTCGGCGAGCGTCCCGACGTCCTCCGGCGCGAGCGGCTCAGGCGCATGCAAGGCGGTCCCCGGGGGAGGGAGGAGGACGCCCGTCCCGGCGCCGGGCGCCTGGCTTCACTGGGGGACCGGGCGCTGCGGGCGGGTGACCTGGAGACAGCGCTCGAGCGCTACCGGGAGGCGAGGATCCTGCTCGAGGCCTCCCGCTGACGTCAGAGCCCCGCCGGCCACTGGAAGCGGGGCGGCGTCTGCAAGGGAGGAACGATCTCGAGCGCGATGTCCTCATGGGCCTTTAGCACGATGCTCCCGGGGTCGCCCGAGTAGCGCTTGCCGTTCACGAAGGCGATCAGGCTCTGGCCGGAGCCGACCTTGTATTGGGCCACCTGCTGGGGGCCGAGGGGCTGCCCCCAGAGGGAGAAGAAGTCGGCCAGGGTGAACTTGGTGTGCGCCTGCGAGGCGGGCGCCTCGATGTGGATGACCCCGGTGGTGTCGTGCGTGTGCAGCCAGTAGTCGCACGTGGCCGTGAGCCCGATGCCGGCCGGGAGGGTCTCCTTCTGCCCCTTGTCGAAGATGTCGAGGTGGGAGTGGTAGTGCACGGCGGGGTTGCCCAGGCTCTGGCAGAGGACCTGGTTGGTGGCGGTGGCGGGCTGCACGGGCGGGATGGCGGTGAGCTTGAGCCAGACCAGCATGCCCACCAGCACGGCGGCGAAGACGACGCCCACGCCGACGGGGAGGATGGGGAACGAGCCGCCGGCGGGTACGCGCCGGCGCGACCGGGGGGCGGCGCGCCTGGATCGCTTGGGCGAGGTCTGTCTCCTGTCGTCTGGGATGGCCGGGCCCGGGCCCGACGCCGGCCCGGCGCCGGGCGCTTGATAGAATACCTCCGCCCTATCCGGCCCCGTCCGGCGCCCTCCCGGCGCCGATCGCGCGGGGCCACGCCCACGCATAGGAGGACCCCCCTTGCGGGACTACGAGATCCTGTACATCGTCCGGCCCGAGCTGACCGAGGAAGAGCTCGCGGCCGCGGTCCAGAAGGTCACCGACCTGATCGGGAACCTCGGTGGTACCCACCAGCGCACCAACGTCTGGGGCAAGC
This sequence comes from Candidatus Dormibacterales bacterium, assembly GCA_050735015.1. Lineage (GTDB taxonomy): Bacteria > Chloroflexota > Dormibacteria > Dormibacterales > Dormibacteraceae > JBOHUX01. The sequence goes on from JBOHUY010000221.1 coordinate 5,822, forward strand.
GCCGCCTGGCCTACGAGGTCGACCACCTCCGCGAGGGCTACTACGTCCTCACGGACTTCGGGCTGGACCAGGAGCGGGTGCCCGAGCTGGAGGCCACGCTCAAGATCTCGGACACCGTCTTCCGACACCAGGTCGTGCGCAAGCCGAAGGCGGCGCCCGCCGCCGCCCCCCCCGCCGAGGCCGCGACCGAGCCCGAGGGGGATGTCAAGGCGCAGGCGGGGGCGCATGATGATGAGGGGGAGGGCCCCCCGCCCGCGGAGGCGGAGGCGGATTCGTCGGCCGCCGCCGGGGAGCCCGAGACCGGTGAGCTGGAGTCGGGTAGTGCGCCGGAAGCCGTGGCGGCGGCCGGCGAAGACGAGGAGGAGCCGGCGCCATGACGACCCTCAACCGAGTGATGCTGATCGGGCGGCTGACCCGCGACCCGGAGATGCGCTACACGCCCAGCGGCCAGCCGGTGACTTCCTTCAGCATCGCCACCAACCGCTATGCGAGCGGCGCCGACGGGGAGCGTCGCGAGTTCACCGACTATCACAACATCGTGGCCTGGAACATCGGCAAGAGGAACCTCGCCGAGCAGGTCGGGCAGTACACGCACAAGGGTTCGCTCGTCTACGTCGAGGGACGCCTGCAGACGCGGTCCTGGGAGAGCCAGACGGGCGAGAAGCGTAAGACCACCGAGGTGGTGGCCAACGACGTCCAGTTCCTGGAGCCCCGCGGGGCGGGCGTGGGCGCCGCGGCGGGGGCGCGGGGCGAGGACCTGCCCGCCCCCGCCGAGGACGCCGCCCGCGACGTGGACCCCGACGACATCCCCTTCTGATGACGAGGAGCCGCTAGAAAGCCATGCCACCCAGGGAAGGCAAGGGGAAGCGCACCCACCGCAAGGTGTGCGCCTTCTGCGTCGAGCGCGTCGACTACATCGACTACAAAGAGGTCTCGCGCCTGCGGCGGTACGTGTCCGAGAGGTCCAAGATCCTGCCCCGCCGCGTGACCGGGACGTGCGCCCGCCACCAGCGCCGCCTGACGGTTGCGCTCAAGCGGGCGCGGGCCATGGCGCTGCTCGCCTACACGAGCGACCAGGGCTAGGCTCTCCGGGGCGAGCCCCCGTCCCCCGGCCGGCCCTCCGGCGGGGACGGGGACGCCGCGGCCTTTGTCCGGGGCGCCGTCTCGCCGCCCTGGGCGGCCACGATACAATCCTCTGGCCTCCCCCATCCCTCCATCGAGGAGTTCCCTTCGTGATCTTCCAGCCCCAGCTCCGCATCCCCGGGCCCACCCCCCTGCCGGACCGTGTCGTGAGGGCGATGAGCCGGCCCATGATCGACCACCGCGGTCCCGAGTTCGCCGCCACCCTGGCGGAGGTTACGGCGGGCGCCAAGCGGGTCTTCGGCACCACCTCCGACCTTCTGCTCCTCAGCTGCTCGGGGACGGGGGCCCTGGAGTCCATGGTGGCCAACCTCGTCTCTCCCGGCGAAAGCGTGGTCGTGGCCAGCTGCGGCAACTTCGGGGAGCGCCTGATCGCCATCTGCCGCGCCTACCGGGCCCAGGTCGTCGCCTTCGAGGCGGAGTGGGGCCGGCCGGTCACCCCGGCCGAGCTGGCCGGCGTTCTGGAGGCCCATCCGGAGGCGGGCGTCGTCTTCCTCACCCACAACGAAACCTCGACGGGGCTCACGAACCCGATCCGGGAACTGGCCGAGGTGGCCAGGGAGGCGGGCCGCCTGGTGGCGGTGGACGGCGTCTCCTCGGTCAGCTCGATCCCGGTCGAGATGGACTCGTGGGGGATTGACGTGCTCGCCAGCGGGTCGCAGAAGGGCTGGATGGCGCCCCCGGGCATCGCCATGGTCGCGGCCTCCGAGGCGGCCTGGGAGCGCCAGCGCAAGGCGACCTCGCCCCGCTTCTACCTGGACTGGACGGGGGCCCGCAAGAACGCCGTCGACGGCATGACCCCCTTCACCCCCGCCATCAGCGTGGTCTTCGCCCTCCAGGAGGGCATCAGGATGCTCGAGGAGGAGGGTCTGGAGGCCGTCTACGCGCGCCACCGCCGAATCGCGGCCGCGGCCGCGGCGGGGCTCGAGGCGGCGGGCTTCACGCTCTTCGCCGCGCAGGGCTACCGCTCGGCAACGGTGACCTCCGCGCTGCCGCCGGCGGGGCTCGACGTGGGCGCCTTCCGCAAGCTCCTCCGGGAGCGCTTCGGCGTCGTCCTGGGGGGCGGCCAGGGCAAGATGAAGGGCCGCCTGGTCCGGGTCGGGCACCTGGGGGCGGTGGCGGACGGGGACATGGTCCAGGTCCTGTGGGCGGTGGAGCGGGCCCTCGAGGAGCTCGACGTCGCCCCCGCGCAGGGGGTGGCGGTGACGGCCGCCTGCCGGGTGCTGTCACAAGAGGCGGCCGGCGCCCGGGCTTGATGCCGCGGATCCTCGTCTCCGACCCCCTGGCCGAGGACGGCCTCGTCCGCCTGCGCGACTTCGGGGACGTCGAGGTCCGTCCCAAGCTCTCGCCCCAGGACCTGCTCACCCTGGTGCCCGGCTTCGACGCTCTCGTGGTGCGCAGTGAGACGAAGGTCACCGCCCCCGTGCTGGAGGCGGGGGGCCGGCTGCGCGTGGTGGGGCGGGCCGGCGTGGGGGTGGACAACATCGACGTCCCCGAGGCGACGCGGCGCGGCATCCTGGTCGTCAACGCTCCCCGAGGCAACATCATCGCGGCGGCCGAGCACTCCATCGCCTTGCTGCTGGCGGTGGCGCGCTCGGTGCCCCAGGCCGACGCCTCCCTGCGACGCGGGGAGTGGACCCGGGCCAAATTCGTCGGGGTCGAGGTCCGGGGCAAGACGCTCGGCATCGTGGGGCTCGGGAACATCGGCTCGGAGGTGGCCCGCCGGGCGCAGGGCCTCGAGATGGAGGTCATCGCCTTCGACCCCGTGGTCTCCCCGGAGCGCGCCCAGCAGCTGAACGTGGCGCTCGTCTCGCTGCCCGAGCTGATGGGCCGGGCCGACTTCATCAGCGTTCACGCGCCGCTCGTGGAGGGGACCCGCAACCTCATCGGGGAGAAGGAGCTGGCGCTGGCCAAGCCCACGGCCCGGCTCGTCAACGCGGCCCGGGGCGGGATCGTGGAGGAGGCCGCCCTCCTGGATGCCCTCGCCTCGGGCCGCCTGGCGGCCGCCGCCGCCGACGTGTTCGAGAAGGAGCCCGCGGTGGGAAACCCCCTCCTGGGGCTGGCGAACTTCGTCGCCACCCCCCACATCGCGGCCTCGACGGCCGAGGCCCAGACCTCGGTCGCCCGCGACGTGGCCGAGGAGGTGGGCGCGGTCCTCCAGGGCGGGATGCCCCGCTACGCCGTCAACGGCCCCGCCCTGGCGCCCGAGGAGCTCTCGTACCTGCGCCCCTTCGCGGAGCTGGCCGAGCGGCTGGCGTCCCTCTACGTCCAGCTGCGCGGCGGCCGCGTCTCCAGCCTTGGCGTCGAGTACGAGGGAGAGCTGGCCGAGCACGACACCGCGCTCCTCACGGCGGCGGCCGTCAAGGGCCTGCTCGGGCCCTTCACCGAGGAGCGCATCAACGCCGTCAACGCGCGGCTGGTGGCGGCCAACTGGGGGCTCGAGCTCCTCGAGCGGCACAGCCCCCACGCGGGCGCCTACCCGAGCCTGCTGACCGTTCGGGTGGGCGACTTCGAGATCGCGGGCACGGTGGTTCGAGGCGAGCTGCGCGTGACCGGGATCCAGGACTTCCGCGTCGACCTCGTCCCGGCCGGCCGCTTCCTGGTCAGCCGGCACTCCGACCGGCCCGGGGTGGTGGGGCGGTTCGGCACCGTGCTCGGCGAGGCCGACATCAACATCGCCAGCATGCAGGTCGGGCGCGACACCCCCCGGGGCAGCGCCATGATGATCCTCGCCGTCGACGACCCCGCCCCCGCCGCCGTCCTCGAGCGGCTGCGGGCGATCCCCGGGGTCTCGGACCTGAGGTACGTAGAGCTCCCCGGCTGATGGCCGACCTGAGGCCGTTCCGGGGCGTCAGGTACCAGACGCGCGGGGCCGGGGACGCGGACGCCCTCGTCTCCCCGCCCTACGACGTCATCCCGGACGACGACCTCGAGCTGTACAGGTCGCGCTCGCCATACAACGTGGTCAGGCTGATCCGGCCCGGCCAGGACTACGAGGGCGCCTCGGCGGCCTTCCAGGCCTGGCTCGCGGAGGGCGTCCTGAGCGAGGACGCGCAGCCCTCGCTCTACGTGCACGAGGTGGCCTTCGACGGCCTCACCAGGCGCGACCTCATGGGTGCGCTGAGGCTCGAGGACTACGAGGACAAGGTGGTCCTGCCCCACGAGCTGACGCACAGGGGGCCCAAGGAGGACCGGCTGGCGCTGCTGCGGGCGACGGGAGTGGCCATGGAGCCCCTCTGGCTCCTCTACGACGCCGCCGGGTCGCCCCTCCCCGGCCTGGTCCGGGAGGCCGCCGCCGGCCCCCCCGACCTCGAGTTCGAAGGAGCGGACGGCCGCCACCGCCTCTGGGTCGTCGGCGACACCTCGATGCACCGACAGGTGGCGGCGGCCCTGGCCGGGGCCCCCCTTCTGATCGCGGACGGCCATCACCGCTACGAGACGGCCCTTCTCCATTCCAAGGAGGTGGCGGGCGGCGCCGACGCCGCCTCGCGCTTCACCCTGGCCCTGCTCACCGCCCTCGACGACCCCGGCCTTAAGGTCCTCCCCACCCACCGGGTCATGCGCACGGGGGTGAGGCTGACCGGGGGGGAGCCGGCCGGGTCCCTGGAGGAGGTGCTGGGCTCGATCAAAGGAAAGGTGGCGGCCGGCCACTACGCGGCGGGCGCCTACCAGGTCGTCCCCCTGGAGGGTGAGGTGGCGGTCGTCGAGCTGCACCGCCAGGTGATCGACAACATCCTCGCGGGGCGCCCGGCCGAGGAGACCCTCCTCTACACGCGCGACGGCCCTGAGGCGGTGCGCTGGGTGGACGGGGGCCGGGGCGTGGCCGCCTTCTTCCTCGACGCCCCCGACCTGCGCCAGGTTTTGGACCTCGCCCGCCGGGGCACGACAATGCCGCAGAAGAGCACGTACTTCCACCCCAAGCCGCCCTCGGGAATGGTCTTCATGAGGATCGGCCCCGACCTGCGGCTATAGTGAGGTTCCGGCATGCCGATCTACGGTTACAGGTGCGAGAGCTGCGGGCACGAGCTGGAGGTCCTCCAGAGCGTCTCCGCCGAGCGGCTGCGCGTCTGCCCAGAGTGCGGGGGCGGGCTGAGAAAGCTGCTCTATCCGGCCGGCATCGTGTTCAAGGGCAGCGGCTTCTACAGCACCGACTACAAGAAGGGCTCGGGCGCGTCCGCGGGCTCCGGGCATTCCGGCGACTCCGCGCCGGCGGGCGAGGGCTCGTCAGGCGATAAGGCGCCCGCCGCGGAGGGCTCCCCGTCCTCGGGCTCGACGGCCCAGAAGGAGGGGAAGGCGTCCTCAGGCTCGGGGCCGTCATCCGGTGACAGGGCGGCCGCGTCGTAGACTTGTCATTGGATGGCTGAGATCGGCCCGGTTTCGGATGCGGACTTCGAGACGCGCGTGCTGCGCTCCTCGAAGCCGGTTCTCGTGGACTTCTGGGCCACGTGGTGCGCGCCCTGCAGGATGATCGCGCCCATCGTGGAATCGCTCGCCGGCGAGATGGGTGACAAGGTCGAGGTCGTGAAGATGGACATCGACCAGAACCCCATGACCCCGGGGCGGCTGGGCATCCTCAGCATCCCCACGTTGATCATGTTCAAGGACGGCCGTCCCGCAGAGCGGACGGTGGGCTACCGGCCGGACCTCAAGGCCGAGCTCCGGCAAAAGCTCGAGGCCCTCATCTAGGCCCGGGATGCGGCGGTTCCCTCCAGGCGTCGTGGCCGGGTGGCCGGGTGGCTGGTTCCGCCCTGAGCTGGGACAGTGAACCGGTTCTTCGACGAGCTGGGGAGGCGCTTCGCGGGGGCGGCCGCCGAGCGGGGCGACCCCATCGAGGCGCCCACGCTCGACCCCGCGGTGGCGGAGCAACTCCTGGAGCTGGCCCGGGTCACCGCGCACACGGCCGAGCGCCGATTCGCGCCTCTCGCCTCCTACATGGCCGGAGTCGCGGCCGAGCGCCTGAGACGATCGGGGCCAGAAGACGCCTCGGACCCCGCCGCGGTGGCCTCGCTAATCGAGCGGGTGTGGACCGAGCTCGAGGCCACCGCCCCGGCTCGGGAGGACGGCGCCACCTGACGGCCGGCCGGGCCGCGACCTCTTCCCTCGGGGATGCGCTCAGCGATCGCAGAGGGGCGCGACCGAGCCGATCCGTGGGGACGTGAACGTGCAGATCAGCCCCGAAGGCGGAACCGGCCGGACTGGTCTGGGCGGCCCGGCTGACACCGAGACCCGTGCCGCGATCGCGGCGCGCTGGTGAGCGGAGACGCGAGAGGCGACGGCGACCCGCAAGCTCGCCCGCTCGGAAGGCACGCTCAGGTGGAGCTCGGCCCGGCCAGTCGCCGCTGCGGATCCGGTCGGTGCGCGCGACGTCGAGCCGGCTCCGCAACCCGTCCCCGCGAGGGCGATCATCGAGAGGGCTATCGCCCCCAGAGATCTCAAGGTCATCGAACCAAACTAGCCCAGGCAGCCCGCAGGTGGCAAACCTCGCGCTGCTCGGGGGCTGCTCGGATGCTACCGGTCGTCGGCGGGCACCCAGCGCGATAATTTGAACTCGCTGGGGATGTACGGGGGCTGGTGCCCCCCGCGGTCTTCAAAACCGTCTGAG
>JBOHUY010000222.1:0-17088 GCA_050735015.1 Candidatus Dormibacterales bacterium
ATCAGGCCCCGAGCGACGGCCCGCCGGCATCGTCCGGTGGCCCGCTCAGCCTCCGGGGCCGACCGCCTGGCAGCCTGCTTCAGGTCGAGCGAGGACCACATATCGTCCAGGTGCAAATTCGCCTCTGTCGGGCGAAGGAGCCCGGTGAGGTGGTTCTCGATCCCTGCGGTGTTCTGATTTGGTACCGGGCGGCAGGTGAGGAGGCCCCCGGCGGGGGGCCTCCTCGGGTGTGCGGAGTCCTGCTAGCCGCTGCTCTCCTTGTTGACGACGGATTGGATACGGTCTGCCGGGATAGTCGTGAGAGTGGTGATGTCGCCGCCGGCGTCGCCAGTCGCCTGCACGACGTCCCAAGCGCCGGTCACGTTGTGGAACTGGTTGAAGTCCATCGGTCCACTGGCGCCCTCGTAGTTGATCTTCTTGCCGGCCTTGATGTCCGCGACTCCCGTCTTGTAGTCGCTTACCTTGATGCCGGGCGGGTTGGAGACATCCTTGATGCTGTTGACCCACACATTGGGGTCCGTCGAGTTCGCCTTGGTCATCGCCAACGCGAAATCAATCGCGCAGTCGTAGGAGAACCCGGATCCTCCCAGCGGGGAGTGTCCGTTGACCTGCTGGTACGCGGATACGAACTGGGGACCGGCCGCGGTCAGGGCGTTGCTCCCTTCAATGGAGATGAAGTGCGCCTTCGCGGTGCTCGGCCCGACCGCCTTGATGAAGTCTGAGCCGCCCGTGAGGTCGGTGCCGACGAAGGGAATCGACAGGTTGTTGACCTCCTTGAAGTCGGCTAGGGCCACCGCACCCGTGCTCGGCTCCATCTGGGTCAGGAACACGTCGGGGTGGTACGCGACCGCCTTCTCGACCTCGCTCCGGTAGGAGGACTGCGCGGGGACGAGATTGACGGTGCCGAGTACCTTGCCCCCGAGGGCCTCGAAGGCTTTCGCTATGACCGGGACCAGCGTCTGCGTGCTGGCCGACTCGGACATGAATATCACGGCCGTCTTGTAGCCCTTGTCCCAGGCCTCTGTGGCGACCGCGACCCCCAACTCTGAGTCGGAGGCGTTGCAGCGCCAGAGCCATTTGTCGGCGTTGTTATCGAAGTGGGTGTCCCCGCCGTTCCAGCCGTCGACGATGTGGTTCTTGTCGAAAATTGGCTGGATAGCGTGGATCGAGAGGGTGATGGGACCATCCAGGAAGACCGGATGGTTCACTGCAATCTCCCGGTTGGTCGCCGGCACGGCATCGGCGGCGTCACCGACCGTGTCCACCTGATCCATCATGACCTTGTGGCCGAGGATGCCACCGGCATCGTTGATGACCTTCACGGCGGCCTTCGTTCCTTCCAGGATCGGGGCGCCGTTCACCGCGTATGTTCCCGTCAGGGGCGCGTCCACCGCGATGTGAATGGGTGAGCCGCCACCCGAGCCTGTGTTGGTGGCGGTGCCGCCACAGGCGGCCGCCACCAGTACGACCAGCGCCGATAGCAGGAGCGAGCTCCCGAGCCGGCTCCTGCGTAGACGTCCATTCACGTGACTACCTCCTTCCTGTTTTCAGCGCCGACGTTCGTGGGCCGGGCGCCACCAGGGCAGGACAACGCCGATCTCGGATGGCGACCATCTCAGGCCTCCTTCCCGATGTAGAGATCGACCACCTCGGGGTCGTCGAGGAGATCCTTGCCGGTGCCGGAGAGCCGATTGCGCCCCAGGGTCATGACGTACGCCCAGTCGGCATTGGTGAGCGTTCGTCTCGTGTTCTGCTCCACAATCAAAATCGCCACGTCAAGCTTGCGGATTTGACTGACTTGGCCCCAGATGGCGTCGACGAAGCGCGGCGCCAGGCCCGCCGTGGGTTCGTCGAGGATCAGCACCGCGGGGTCCAGCATCAGGCCTCGGGCAATGGCGAGCATGGTCCGCTGGCCTCCGCTGAGGGTGCGAGCGGGCCGCTTCGCGGCGACCTTGAGGTCCGGGAACATGTCGAACATCTCAGCCACTTTCTCTTTGAGGCCGCTTGGGCGAGCGTACCCGCCCATCTCCAGATTCTCCCGCACGCTCAGCGAGGGGAAGACGTTCGCGACCTGGGGGACGTAGGAGAGACCCTGGCGGACGATCCGTTGGGCAGGCATCCCGGTGATGTCGACTCCTCCAAGGGTGACCCTGCCGCCGAGCGGCCGCAGCAGTCCCGCGATGACCTTGAGCAGGGTGGACTTGCCGGCGCCGTTGGGGCCCACGACCGCAGTCAGATGCCCTCGCTTGGCACTCAGCTCCACTTCTTCGATGATCGGGGCGCCCCCGTACCCGGCGGTCAGGCCCTGGACGGCGAGGGCAGGTTGCTCAGACAACGGCCTGCACCTCTCCCAGGTATGCATCGATGACCGCCGTGTTCTGACGGAGTGCGGCCAGCGTTCCCTCGGCCATGGTCTTGCCCTCCGCCATGACGAAGATGTTGTTGCAGGCGCGGTTCACGAACGGCAGGTTGTGTTCCACCAGGAGCACCGCAATCCCATCTTCTCGCAAGCCCAAGATGGCCTCCTCGATGTTTCTTTGGAGCACCGGGTTGACCCCCGCGCAAGGCTCGTCGAGGAGCACCATCCGCGGGCGTCGCATGGCGATCCGGGCAAACTCGAGCAGGCGCTTCTGCCCCCCGCTCAGCGCCCCCGCGTACTCATCTCTGAGTTGCAGCAGACCGAAACGCTCCAGGAGGTGCCGGGCCCGGCGGCGGTCTGCTGCCTCGGCCGCCCGCAGGCCGCGACGGTCGAACAGCGCCCGCCAAGCCTTTTCTCGCCCTTCCTGGTCGGCCGCGATCAGCATGTTGTCCATGACCGTCAGCCCACCCCATTCCCGGGGGGTTTGAAAAGTCCGGAGGAGGCCTCGCCCCGCGACGCGGTGCGGCGACCAGCCCTGGATGGCGGTTCCATCGAAGGTCACCTCCCCGCCGTTGGGCCGCTGAAATCCGGATATGACCTCGATCGCCGTGCTCTTGCCGGCCCCGTTCGGCCCGATGAGGCCGACCACGGTTCCCGCTCGGACCGTGAACGTGCAATCGACGACGGCGCGCACGCCACCGAAGCTCTTGGCCAAGCCGGATACCCGGAGCAGCGCCGCGCCCTCCTCAGGCATGGGCGCCCACCTCCGCGACTCCGCGCTCGGCCGCCTCGATCCTGGCGTCACTCGGGCGGGGCTCGGCGATGAGGCCCTTGGGCCGATATCTCAGCACTCCCAGGATCAAAAATCCAATGGCGATGTTCCTGAGCGCCGGGAAGAGGTCCGGATGGCCCGGCACATCGGGGAAGAACCTGGTCACCTCCGGGATCGCCACGATGATGATGAAGGCACCCAGGATGACCCCCCGCATGTTCGACTGGCCGCCCACGAAGATAGCCGCGAAGAGCAGGAAGGTCTCGAACGCAGACCAGGCCGAGGGGTCCCATGAGGTCAGGTAGGCAACGTAGAGGGCCCCCCCCAGGCCCGCCACGAGACCGCCCAGGAAGTATGCCTTCAGCTTGTAGATATAGACACCACGGCCGAACGCGGCCGCCGCCTGCTCGTCTTCGCGAATGGCCCTCAGCGTGAGACCGAACGGACTGTTATAGAAGAGGCGCAGTACCGCGTAAACGATCAACACGGCGACCACGCAGAGCCCCAGGAAGAACAGGTTGTACTGATCGACGGAGAGGTTCAACGCCGAGCTGAACGGCTGAGGCACGTTGTAGACCCCGTTGAACCCATTGAAGAGCTGGTAATTCTGGCTGAAGACGTAGATGGTAATGTAGGTGAACGCGACCGTCGTGATGGCGAAGTAGTCGCCCCGCAGCTTGCGCAGCGCAAGCGCTCCCAGCCCCGCCGAGATGATCCCGCTCACGAGCATGGCGACCGGGATGGCGGCCAGAAAGGGCCAGTGCAGCCCCAGGATCCAACCGTCTGGTGGAGGCACCAGGCTTTTGGACGGACCCCCGACCAGCACCGCCGCCACGTAGGCCCCGATCGCCGCGAACGCATAGTACGCGAGGTCGAACTCTCCCGCCCAGCCCCAGCGGACGTTGAGCCCCATGACCAGGACCGACGAGATCACGCCGACCGTCAAGACCCCCACCAGATAGGTGATCAATAGACTATGTTCCTCGCTCGCGCCGGGATCAGGCCGCTAGGTCTGATCATGAGCGCCAAGATCAGGACAACGAAGGCAACCGCCTGTTTCCACTCGCTGCTGATGAAGACCGCGCTCACCTCCATGGAGAGGCCGATCAGCAGTGCTCCGAGCATGGCCCCGTATGGCTGCCCGATGCCGCCGACGACCGCCGCCGCGAAAACGATGAGCAGAAAGGTGAAGCCCACCGAAGGGGTGAAGGCTCCCACGCTGGCCGCCAGGGTGAAGCCGGAGAAGCCGGCCATGCCGCCCGCCCAGAGCCAGGTGAGGTTGGTGATACGTCCGGAGTCGATGCCAGACACCCTGGCCAGCTCCGGACTGTCGCTGACGGCTCGTTGTGCCTTTCCGAACTTGGTGTACCGGAGCACCACGTGGACGATCAGCAGCACGACGGCGGCGGAAGCCATGATGGCCAGGTCCCGGCCGGTCCAGCTGAAGGGCCCGTAGGCACGCGGCTTGCTCACGGCGATCCCGTAGTCGACCTCCGAACCTCCGAAGATGGCAAGCAGGATGTTCTGGAGGATGAGTGAGGTGGCGGCCGTGATCACCAGCACATAGATGTTGCGAACGCCGGCGCGGAGGAAGGGCTGAAGCAGTCCCACGTTCATACACAAGGCGAAGATCGCGCACGCGACGATCGCAGCCAGCGCCTCGAGGGCGAGGTTGTTCACCACCAGACCGGTGGAGTAAGCCGCGTAAGCGCCCAGGGTCATGATGTCTCCGTGCGCGAAGTTGGGCACGTTGGTGACTGAGTACTGCAGCGTCGCCGCCACCGTCGAGACCGCAAGGATGCCGGCGGTTACCATCCCGAACCCGACCGCCAACATGATCTGGCTCATGCGCGAGACCCCACCTCGAGTCCGAAGAGGGCAGCCGGGTTGGCTTCCGCCACCTGCCGCGCGGCGTCGCCGTCGACGGCCTCCAGGAGGGCGGCCATGGGCTTGGGGGTGGCCATGTCGTAGGGGAAGTCGGTGCCCATGACGACGCGCTCGGGACCCGCCCTCGAAACCAGGTAGGCGAGGGCCGCGGGGTCGTGGCTGATGGTGTCGATGTAGACCTGTCGTGTGAACGACCAGGGGTCTTGGGGGGCCTTCTCGAGCTCCGGGCGTACGGTCCGAGCGTGCCGCAGCCGCCCCACCTGGTAGGGGAAGAACCCGCCCGCGTGGGAGAGCACGAGGCGCACGCCGGGGTGACGGTCGAGGACGCCGGCGCAGATCAGGCGCTCGATGAAGATGGTCGTCTCGAGCGGGTTGCCGATCACGTTCTGGAGGTAGTAGGGCTCGAGCCCGTCGTGGTGCCGGTTGTAGGCGGGATGCACGAAGACGGTCACCCCCAGCCTCTCCACGGCCGCCCAGAAGGGCTCGAACTCGGGCTCGTCAGGACGCCGGGCGGCGACCGCCGTCCCGATCTCCACCCCCACGGCGCCTGCCTTGACCGCCTCCTCCAGGACCTGGGCGGCACGCTCGGGCGCCTGCATCGGCACCTGGGCCATCCAGTGCAGGCGGTCCGGGTGGGGTCGGCAGAAGTCGGCGAGCCCGGCGTTGGCGGTGGCCGCCATGAGCTCGGCCGCCTCCAGCTCCGCGTCGTAGGAGAAGAGAGCCGGCTCGACGCAGATGACCGCGCCTTCCAGCCCCCCCTCCTCCAGCTGCCGGATCTTCGCGTCGGGATCGACGAGGGACGGGAACAGCTCGTGCCTCGCGTAACGGCGGTTCACCACCATCCCGTCGCGGATCTCGATCCGGAAGGCCTTCTCACGACCGACCAGCTCGACCACCGCCTCCGGGAAGGCGTGGTTGTGGACGTCGACTCTCATGCGGGCTCCCCTTGATGTCCTTGGACCAACGCACGGCGGGCCGGACCCGGCCTGCTCCCCTTCGCCATCGCCGGAGCGGGACGCAGTTCCAGCTCTGGCCGGCTACGCGGGAATCTCACCGACGTACTCGTAGCCTGCCTCCTCGAGGTTGCCCACCCCGAGGTAGCCACCCAGCACCTCCACCTCGCCGTCGGGGTCGAGGTTGCGGAGCCAGTGGACCCTGCCCCGCGGCACGAACTCGAACGTCCCCCCGGGCACGTCGTGCTCCTCGTCCTCGGTGCCCACCGCCGCCCGACCGCGGATCACGTAGAAGAACTCGTCCGCGTTGGGGTGCCGGTGCGGCTTGTGCCTGGCGCCGGCCCCGAACACGGCCCGGAAGAGCGCCACGCCGCCTGAGCGGGCGACGTCCTCCGGAAGCGGGAAGCGGATGTCCATGCCGCTCCAGCCCTGCTCCTCGGTGACAGCCTTGGGCGCGACCTCATCGACGTGGATCATGAAGTGGTTTTGGTTCCTGATCACGCCTGCGGTCCAGGCCCGGCCGCCGGACGCCGGCCGACTCCATCGGTGTGCATCGCCAACTCCGCAGCCCTCCAACTCGCAGTCTGCTTCTGCCACTCGAGGCCTCAGACATCCCCCGGGATCCAGGGCGCCTCAATATCCCGGCGCCCCCCTCCGAAAGCTCGCAGCAATCGTAAGAACGGCAAGGGCCGTAGTCAATAGGGAAGATTCCGAGCAATGGAAGGCCGTTCCGCCCAAAGGAACTATTGCTGACACAGGTCCCCACGTACCGCCCCGCCCGCGGCCGACCCGAGCACCAGGGCGGCGAACGCGGCAATGCTACCGTTTCATCTCGGGCGCCACGGCGTCGCGCGCTCTCTCGAAGCCGAGCGGCGACCGGGGCCCGAAGGAGGGCCGTGCCGGCCGACCGCGACTACCTGAGTCAGCTTCTCAACCTCGAGGGCAAGGTGGCCATGGTCACGGGCGCCCGCGTAGGAATCGGCGCGGCGGCCGCCGTGGGCCTGGCCCGGGCCGGCGCGAGCGTCTGCCTGACCAGCCGCACCGAGCCCGGCCTGGAGCCGGTCGCCGAGGCAGTCAGAAAGCTGGGCGCGAAGACCCTCACACTTCCCCTCGACGTCCGGGATGGGGCCTCGGTCGCGGCCGCGGTGGAGAGGGCGGCCGACCATTTCGGCCGCGTGGACCTGCTCGTCAACAACGCCGGAGTGGCCATCCGCGGGCCGGCCCTCTTGTTCCGCGAGGAGGACTGGGACGAGGTCATGGAGACCAACGTGCGGGGCGTCTTCCTGATGTCGCGGGCCGTGGGCAGGCGAATGGCGGAGGCGGGCGGCGGGCGCATCGTCAGCCTCTCCTCGACCTTCGCCCGGGTGCCCGCCACCGGCCGGGCCGCGTACGCGACCAGCAAGGCCGCCCTTGAACACCTGACCCGGGTCCTGGCCCGGGAGTGGGCGCCCCACGGAGTCACCGTCAACGCGGTGGCGCCGACGACGGTCCTGACAGAGTCGAGGGCGGCCCTCTTCACCTCAGCCGAGGATCGCCGGCGCCGCGTCGCCGAGATACCCCTGGGCAGGATGGGCGAGACCGAGGACGTGGTGGCCGCCATCCTCTTCCTGGCCGGCCCGGCGGGCTCCTTCGTCACCGGCCAGACCCTCTACGTGGACGGGGGGTTCAGCCTCAGATGACGGCGGCGACGTTCACCGTGGCCGTCGTGGACCACAGGTTTGAGAACCTCGACCCCGAGCGGGTGGTGCTGGAGCCGGTGGGAGCCCGCCTACTGGACCTGGCCGGACGGCCACCCGACGAGGTCCTGGCGGCGGCCGCGGATGTCGACGGCATCCTGCTCGGGGCCCGCTTCCGCCTCGACGCCGGCCGCCTGGCGTCTTTGGAGCGCTGCCGAGTCGTCTCCCGCTACGGGGTGGGCGTCGACAACGTCGACGTCGAGGCCGCCCGCCGCCTCGGGATCGAGGTGACGTACGTGCCCGACTACTGCGTGGAGGAGGTCAGCAACCACGCCGTCGCCCTCCTCCTCGCCCTGCACCGCCGCCTCTTCCAGTTCGACCGGCTGGTGCGGGCCGGCGGCTGGGGATCGGGGGGGGAGCGCATCGACCGCCTCTCCGGCACGGTGCTGGGGATCGCCGGCTATGGCCGCATCGGCCGCGAGACCGGGCGCAAGGCCATGGCCCTGGGCATGAGCGTCGTGGCCGCGGATCCCTTCCTGGACGAGGACGCCCTCCGCGCCCTCGGGGTCCGGCCGGCGACGTGGGAGCGGCTGCTGGCGGAGTCCGACTTCGTGAGCCTGCATGCGCCCCTCAACTCGACCACGCGCACGATGCTGGACGCTGCCGGGATCACCCTAATGAAGCCGGGGGCGGCCCTCATCAACGTGGGCAGGGGCGGCCTGGTGGACGAGGAGGCGCTGGCGGCCGCCCTCAACTCCGGCCACCTCTCGGGGGCCGCCATCGACGTGCCCGCCGTGGAGCCTCCCGGTCCCGACGCAGCCATCCTCTCCGCCCCCAACCTGATCGTCACGCCGCACGTGGCCTGGCTCTCAGCCGGCGCCCGCTCAGAGCTGCAGACCAAGGCCGCCGAGGAGGTGGCGAGGGTGCTGACGGGGGAGCGACCGCGCTTCTCGGCGACGCGCCCCCGATGAGCCCGGCGCGGCCGCGGCCGGCCGCCGGGGGTCAGTCCCGGGGCAGCGCCTGCTCTTCGATGCCCGGCATGACCCAGGGCGCGGCGGGTTCGGACGTAAAGCTGAGGCCGGGCTCGCCCGGTGCCAGCCCGGTC
This sequence comes from Candidatus Dormibacterales bacterium, assembly GCA_050735015.1. GTDB lineage: Bacteria > Chloroflexota > Dormibacteria > Dormibacterales > Dormibacteraceae > JBOHUX01. The sequence continues at coordinate 8,753 of JBOHUY010000222.1, forward strand.
AGGCCCAGCTCGTAGGGGACCAGGTACTCGACCTCACCCGAGGAGGTGAGGCGGAAGGGCCTGTCGTGTCCCGGGTAGACGATCTCGGCGACCTCGACGGCGCGGCGCACGCTCCGGCGCGCGCTCTCCTCGTTCCAGAAGACCAGAGGCGGCCGCAGAGTCCTCACCACGCCCGCGTTGTGAAGGGCGTCCCCCGTGATGACCGCCCGTCCCTGCTGCGTATCGACCACTATCCCCACGCTGCCCGCCGAGTGCCCGGGGAGGTCGACCACCCGCACGCCGGGGATGATCTCGGCCCCCTCCCCCGTCTCTCGGACCTGCAGCTCCTCGATGATGGTCCCGGTCCACTTGGGGGTGGCCCAGTCGTTCCGGTGAGGCCGCCGCGCGTAGCGGCGCTCGGCCGGATGGAGAAGAAGGGGCGCGTGGTCGAAGAGGTCCACGTTCTGGACGTGGTCCCAGTGCGCGTGCGTGAGGACGACCAGGTCCACGTCCGCGGGCGTCAGCCCGCGCGCCTCCAGGCGCTCCAGGAGAAGCCGGCGCCGCCCCACGTGGGCGGGGTCGACCAGGATCCTGGTCGGCCGGCCCTGGGCGTCGGGCCCTTCAATGAGGAGGACCCCGCAGAACGCCGGGATGCCCTGGTCGGTCCCGAAGCTGTAGCCCCCCAGGAGGACGTCGACGACCGGACGGGGATCACCAGACAAGGACGATCCGCCCCAGCGGAGGGTCGCTGCGCAGGGAGTCGAAGGCGGCCGCCGCCGACTCCATGGGAAAGGTCCTGGCCACCACGGGCCTGACGATGCCCGACTCCACCAGCGTCACGACGTCGGCCAGGTCCTGCTTGGCCGAGGCGCGCGTGCCCAGGAGGCGCCACTGCCCGTTGACGAGGTCGGCCGTGTCCACCGTGAGCGGCTGCCCGTAGCCGTACCCCATCACCAGCAGCCGGCCGCCGGAGCCGAGCGCGGAGAGGCACTGCTGGAGCACCCCCGGCACCGCCCCGCCCCCCACGATCTCGACGGCCACGTCGGCCCCGAGGCCGCCTGTCAGCTCGCGCACGCGGACGGCGACGTCCTCGCGGCCGCCGTCGATGACCTCGGCCGCCCCCGCGGCGGCGGCCCCGGCCAGCCTGTCGGCCGAGATGTCGACGGCGATGACGCGGGCGCCCAGCGCCTTCGAGAGCTGGACGGCGTGGATGCCCAGGCCGCCGATGCCGACCACCAGCACGACGTCGCCGAGCCCTATCCCGGCCTTCGCGCGGAGCCCGTGCAGGACCGTGGCCACCGACCCCGAGAGGATGGCGACCTCCTCCAGCGGTACCGTCGGGGAGACCCTGAACACGTTGCGCGCGGGGGCGACGACGCACTCCGCGAAGCCGCCCGGGAGCTCGAAGCCGAGCCGGCGCAGCCGCACGCACTGGTTCTCGAGGCCGGACCGGCAGTGGCTGCAGGCCTGACACCCGACGTAGATGTGGACGACCACGTGGTCGCCCCGGGAGAGCCCCTCCACGCCGGGGCCGATCTCAGTCACCTCCCCAGAGAGCTCGTGCCCGATGACCGCGGGCAGGGGCACGGTGGGGACCTGCCCGTCCAGGATCTTGAGGTCGGTCCCGCAGAGCCCATTGGCACGGACCCGGACCAGGACCTGGTCTTTCTCGGGGCGGGGCGCGGGGAGCTCCTTCCAGACGAAGGGGCCCTTGAACCGCTCGATGGCCAGTGCGCGCACGGGGCCTCCCCGGACCCCCCTCAGGCCCCCGCCCGGGGGAAGGGGGCGCCGGGCAGCTGGGCCGCGCTCACATCATGATCCGGCCGCCGGCCACGTCGAGGGTGACACCGGTCACCCATGAGGCCGACTCGGAGACCAGGAAGAGGACGGCCAGCGCCGTGTCCTCGGGCATGCCGATGCGCTTGAGCGGCGACATCCCGGCCAGCTCCTCGATGCGCTCGGGCGTCATGATCTGCGCGATCCGCTCCGACATCGTGGTGGCCGGGGCCACGCAGTTGACCCGGATCCCGTAGGGCCCGACCTCCTTGGCGACGTGCCGGGTGAACATCACGATGGCCGCCTTGGCCGCCGCATAGGAGGCGGTCAGGGTGATGTCGAGGAAGCGGCCCGAGTTGGAGGCCATGGTCACGATCGTGCCCCGCCGCCGTTCGATCATGCCCGGCAGGAAGGCTTTGCACGTGAAGAAGGTGGAGGTCAAGTTGGAGTCGAGGACGTGCCGCCACTCCTCCTCGGGGATCTCGTGGATGGGCGAGTACTTGCTGAAGCCGCCCGCGAAGGGGATCACGATGTCGGCCGGGCCGAGACGCTCCTCGACCTCGCGGCGCATGCGCTCCACGTCGGCGAAGCGAACCACGTCGGCGCTGACCCCAATCGCTTCTGTCCCGTCCGCGCGCAGGGACCCGACCATGGCCTCGATGCCGACCGCGTCGCGGGCGACCACGGCCACGCGGACCCCGTTGGCGGCCAGGGCCCGGCAGGTGGCCGCCCCGATGCCCTTGGAGCCGCCCGTGACGACGGCCACCTTGCCGGCCAGGTCGGGGTAGGTGGGGACGCTCAGCGAGGTCGCTTCGGCCACGGCGCCCTCACCCCCCGAAACTTCCGGCGTCCATCCGGGGCGTCGCGCTCACGGCTACTGCAGGGCCTCGTCGTAGAAGGGGTGCTTGGTGAACACGATGGGGCCCTCCTTGGTGACGAGGAGGTTCTCCTCCAGGCGCACCGTCTGCTCCAGGCCGGGGTGGCCGGCGAATGTCTCAGCCGCGAAGTACATGCCCTCCTGGAGCTCGACCGGGAACTGGAGGGAGTACGCGCGCGAGATCCACATGCCCTCGTAGAGGGAGAGGCCGATGGAGTGCGCGAACTGCTGCAGGGTCACGGTCTGGTACTCGTCGTCGGCGTACACGGGCAGCCGTGAGGCGACGTCGGCGGAGGTGTTGCCCGCCCGCATCATCTCGATGGCCGCGTACATGGACTCGTGGCACTCCTTGTAGAGGTCCTTCTCCCGGGGCGTCAGCTTGGCGCCTACCTTGAAGGTCCGTACGAAGTCAACGAAGTAGCCGCCCGGGCCGATGGCGTTCTGGTCGACGATGACGAGGTCGCCTTGGCGGATGGTCTTGTCGGTGTGCCAGCGCCGGTAGGGGCTGGTGTTCCCGCCCGAGGCCACGATGATGTCGTAGACGAAGTCGAACCCCTTCTCGTACAGGTACTCGTTGACCTTGGCCGTGATGAAGGCCTCGGTCACGCCCGGGCGCAGCCATTCGTTCTCGATCTTCCACATGGAGGTGTCGCCGATGGAGGAGGAGATCTTGAGGCACTCGATCTCGTCCGGCGTCTTGACCACGCGGGCGCCCGACATGACCGGCCAGGCGCTGACGATGTTGAGGCCCGCCCTCTGGAAGGCCGCCAGCGCCGAGGGGTCCATCATGTCCACGCCGATCTTCTCGCCCGCGACGTGGTTCTCCTCCAGGACGCGGTGGACTGAGGCCACCATGCGGTCGGCCATCCACTCCTCGGCCGTCTCGGCCCACTTCCACGTGATGGCGGGGCGGATGTTGCCCTTGAGCCAGGGCGCGTCGATCTTGGCGCACTCGAGATCGGACCCGGCCGTCTCGAAGAGGACAGGGTCTCCGCCGCGGGGCAGGACGCAGTAGCGGATGAAGATGTTGTTCTTCCAGTTGCCCTGGTACACGCTGGTGATGTACCTGACGTTCTCGCCGACGAAGCAGACGAGCGCCCCCAGGTCGTGCTTCTCCATCATCATCCGGGCCCGCGTCAGGCGGTCTCGGCGCATCCGGTCGAAGTCGACACGGGCCTGCCAGTCCGTGCCCGTGGTGCTGTACATCCGCCGCGGGTCCCACTCGTGGGGCTTCTCAAGGAACGAGAGATCGAGGCCCTTGCCCTTGGGGGTGGTCTCGTAGTCGGCCATCCTGCTCCCCTCCTGTTCCGTCTGGCGGAATGCCATTGTTGCTACCGAAACGCGTTGCAGGTAATGATAGCCGCCGTGACGCGTCATGGCACCCGCCTCGCCCGCCCCCGCGGGAGCCCCCTACGTGTAGGAGATGAGCTCCAGCAGATTGCCTTCCGGGTCTCGGAAGTAGACGCTGCTGCCGCTGCCCCCCGCCCCGGGACGGGTCATGGGTCCGGCGATGAGGTCCACGCCGCTCCCCTCGAGGTGCTTTTGCGCCTCCTCCACCGGTCCCGGCCAGACGAAGCACATGTCGACGCTCCCGGCCACGATCGCCTCCCGTGGCTGGACGAACGGCGAGGGGCCGACCACGTTGATCTGGTTGGTGCCCCAGCGGAACGCGAACCGGCCGGGGCTGTGCTCGACGAGCTCCGCTCCCAGCACGCGCTGGTAGAAGGCCGAGGTCTCGCCCCACTTGGTGACGGCGATCGCGAAGTGATCGAACGTGACCCTCACCATGACGGGAGTATATGAGCATTCAAAGGGGCGGCCCGGAGGCCGGGGGCCACCCGGTCGTCGACGCCCAGGTCCACCTCTGGGGGGCGGACTCGCCAGGGCGGCCCTGGCGGCCCGACGGCCACCTCTACGCCCACCGGGAGGGCGCCTTCCTGGCCGCCGAGCTGCTGGAGGCCATGGCGGGGGCGGGGGTCGACCGCGCCGTCCTCGTCCCGCCCTCCTGGGAAGGCGACCGCAACGACGTCGTGAGCGAGGCGGCGGCCCGCCACCCCGACCGGTTCGCCTGGCTGGGCCGGATCGACCTTGCGGCCCCGGACGGGCCCCGCGTGCTCTCCGAGCTCCGGGCCCGCCCGGGCATGAGGGGAGTCCGGCTGACGTTCTCCCACGGCCCCTCGGCCAGCTGGCTGGAGGACGGCACCGCCGACTGGATCTGGCCCCTGCTGGAAAGGCAGGGGACGCCGGTCATGGTCTTCGCGCCGGGCCGCCACCGGGCCCTCGAGGAAGTCGCCCGCCTGCACCCGGGCCTTCGCCTCACCGTCGACCACGTGGGCGTGGGCACGGAGGTCCGGGACGCCCCCATCATGCCCCTGGTGGAGCCCGTCGCCGCCCTGGCTCGGCTGCCCAACGTGGCCGTCAAGGCGACCGCCCTTCCCTGCCTGGTCAGCGAGCCCTTCCCCTACCCGAGCCTGCGCGAGCCCCTGCTCCGCCTCCTGGAGGCCTTCGGACCGCGCCGCGTCTTCTGGGGCACCGACCTGACCCGGCTCCCCTGCACCTACCTCGAGGCCCGCCTCTTCGCCGAGGAGCTCGGCGTCGTGAGCGGCCCCGGCCGCGACTGGCTGTACGGGCGGGCCATCTCCGAGTGGCTCGGCTGGGAGCCTTGAAACCAGCCGCCCAGGACATGGGCTTTCACCCGCAAGGAGGGTCCTCATGAAAGCAGCCGTCATCCGCCGCTTCTCTCAGCCGTACGAACTCGCGGACGTCCCCGTGCCCCGGCCGGGCCCGGGCGAGTGCCTGGTGCGGGTCCGGGCCACCGGCATCTGCCGCACCGACCTCAAGATCTCCGCGGGCGTCTTCGCGACACCCCTTCCCATCATCCCCGGGCACGAGGTGGCGGGCGAGCTCGCCGAGGACGCCGGGGATATGAGGCGGGGCCAGCGAGTGGCCATCCACGGGTTCCTGCCCTGCGGCACCTGCCGCTGGTGCCGGCTGGGCGAGGAGACGCTCTGCCCCGACCCGCCCCGCACCGGATTCAACCGCGACGGCGGCCTGGCCGAGTACCTGGTGGCCCCCATCAGGTGCGCCGTCCCGTTCGCGGACACGCTCTCCTTCGCATCCGCCGCCGTGGGCATGGACGCGGTCGTCTCGCCCTGGCGGGCGCTGACCGTCCGCGCCAAGGTCAAGCCCGGCGAGTCCGTGGTGGTCGTGGGGGCGGGCGGCCTGGGGCTGAGCGCGCTCCAGATCGCCATCGCCTCCGGCGCCCAGGTGGCGGCCGTCGACCCGGTCGACAGCCACCGCCAGGAGGCGCTCCGCCTGGGGGCCGAGGTGGCCGTGGACCCCGCCCGGGCGGAGGAACTCCTCGACTGGTCCCAAGGCGGGGCCGACGTCGTCTACGAGGGCTCGGGGTCGCGCCAGGGCCTCGACACCGCCGCCCGCCTCATCACGCCTGGAGGGCGGCTGATCTGCAACGGGTGGGTCCCCGAGGCCGAGTACGGCCTCCAATCGCGCCAGCTGGTCCTGAAGGAGATCTCGGTGATCGGGTCCCGCTCGGGCACTCGCGCGGACGTCGCGGCCGTCCTGCGGGCACTGGAGAGAGGCCAGGTCAAGCCGACCGTCGAGATGGCCCGGCTGGACGACATCAACGACGTCATGTCACGCCTGTAGAAAGGCCAGGTGACCGGCCGCTTCGTGGTCGAGCCGGACTGAAAAGGCGAGGGCGGCCGGGCCGCCCTCAGCTTGCCCCGGGGCGGCCCGGAGGCGCCTGGGTTGGGTGTGCCTGCGCCTCCGCCGGCGCCCCCCAGCCCGCGCGCTCCTGCACGGCCAGCGGGTTGAGGAGCCAGAGGGCGAGGAGCCCCAGGCCGCCCGCGAACACGTATCCCCAGGTCCACCCCCCCGCCGCCACGAGCGCGGCGAACGCGACGGGACCGCCCACGGAGGCGCATGCGAAGAGCGTGGCCTGGAGGCCGAGGGCCGTGCCCGCGCGGGCGCTCCCCGCTATCTCCGCCGTGGCCGTGAAGTTGAGGCCGTTCCACGTCAGCGAGACAAGGCCGGTGGCGATCAGCAAAGCGAGGACGAGCGGGAGCGCCGCCCCCGCCGCCAGGCCGAGGCCGACCAGCCCCGCGGAGCTGGCCAGCGCGGAGATCCTGAGGACCCCGATCCTGGTCCCCAGCCGGTCGGAGGCGCGGCCCATGGCCACCAGCCCCGCCGCCCCCGTCCACTGGAGGAGCGCCAGCAACGCGGCGGCCGCCGCCAGGCCCAGCCCCCGGTGCGTGAGGAACGTCGTGAGATAGGTGACAAGACTCATCTGGCCGGCCATCATGAGGGCTCCCGCCGAGGCGACGCGCCAGATCCTGAGGTCTCGCAGCGGCGAGGGCCCGGGCGCCGGCCGCGCCCCTTCCGGCCGGGGGGCGCGGCGCATGAGGGGCCCGGCGGCGGCCGCCAGGGCCAAGAACGCGCCCAGGCCGAGAAGGCAGGCCCCCAGCCCGAAGCGGAAGAGGAGCGGCGGCAGGCCCAGCGCGGCCAGCCCGCCCCCCAGGGGCACCGTCATCTGGCGGATGCCGAGCGCGGTCCCCCTCTCCCGGAGCGGGAACCAGGCCATGATGGCCCGGCCGCCGGCGGAGACGGCGACGCATCCCAGCATGCCCGCCGCCACCAGGGCGGCCAGGAGCGAGAGGTAACCGGGGACGAAGGCTGCCCCGATGAGGGCGGCAGCCGCGCCCGCCAGGCCACCGAGCAGGGTCTTGGCCTCCCCGAAGCGGTCCGTGGCCGCCCCCCAGAGGAGGTTGGTGAGGGCCATGCCCGCCATCACGGCCGTGAGCACGGTTCCGGTCTGGACGAGGTCGAGGCCGTAGCGGGAACGGATGGCGGGCGCGATGGCGGAGAGCCCGTAGGCCGACGCCGAGAGGGCCGCCTGGGCGCCCGCGCCGACGCCGAGGACGACCCACCTGTAGCGCGGCGTCAAGGGCTGCTCCTTGGAGGTTGGGGGGCTGAGGGAACCCGGAGGCGTGCTGGCGGCGCCGCGGGCCTGGAGCCTGGGCCCCTCCCTCGGAGCGGCCGGTCGGATACTGTAACCGACTGTGTCCGGCAGCCTCCCCGCCCGCGGTCCCCGCGCCCGCCGCTGACCCCTTGAAGGTCGAGGTGAAGCTGCCCCAGTGGGGCATGGGCATGACCGAGGGGACCGTCGTGGAGTGGCTCAAGGAGGTCGGGGATCAGGTCCGCGAGGGAGAGCCCATCGCCCACGTGGAGGCGGCCAAGGTAGAGGCCGAGCTGGAGGCGCCGGAGACGGGCGTCCTGGCCGAGATCAAAGTGCCGCCGGGCACCACCGTGGAGGTCTACACGTCCCTGGCCGTGATCGAGACCGAGGCGCCGAGGGCGTGAGCGCCGGACCGGGGCCGGGGCCCGAGACCCTTTTCGAAATGCAGCGCCGCATGCTCCGCATCCGCCGCTTCGAGGAGACGGTCCGCGGCCTGGTCAAGCGCGGCGAGCTGCCGGGGGCGGCCCACACCAGCATCGGCCAGGAGGCGGAGGTGGTGGGGGCCTGCATGGCCGTCCGCGAGGACGACTACATGACCGGCAACCACCGCTCGCACGGCCACCCCATCGGCAAGGGCTCTCCCCTGGCGCCGCTCATGGCCGAGCTCCTGGGCCGGCGGACGGGGATCTGCAAGGGCAAGGGCGGCTCCATGCACCTGGCCGACTTCAG